>DRKH01000441.1 GCA_011051825.1 Desulfobulbus sp. | reverse complement strand
ACCGCAGCCTGAACAACCAGCAGCGGGTTAAGGGCTCGCTCAACAATACCTTCGCATTCCGAGGCGCACTTTGAACATTTAGAAAAGCGATCTTCAATTATGCAATCAGATCACTTCTCTAAATGTCCACATTACACCTCACCTCTGCGAAGTTATTGTTGAGCGAACCCTAAGACCTTGTCTGCAGGCAGAGGAATGGGTATAAGAAGAGGAAAACAGTTGACCCGAAGCCCACTACGTCTTCGGGTACCGTTTCGTTCGATCAGACCGGCTCACATAGGTGGGCTATGGATTCACCGGTCTGCCTGGACGAATTCGGGGCAGCGGCAAGCTCATACGGAATACGGCATTGGTCGGGGTCGCCTCGAGATGCAAAGTTACTGCTGCCTGAGCCCTGAAAAAAGATATGGATATCTGTCAACCAGAGGGGAACAACGCAAACGCCCATGAAGAAAAACGGATTTCTTTTCTGTAAAAAAAGCCTCTGTCTGCTTCTGCTTACCGCACAGCTCTGCCTGCCGCTGCAGGCCGGGGCCATGTCCATCGGCGAAGAACGGACAATCAGCGAGCAGCTTCTCTACTCGGTCCGGGCCCAATTCCACCTGCTCGATGCGCCCGATATCAGCCAGTACATCAATGATCTGGGCTACCAGGTGCTGAAGGTTGCCGGGCCGCAATACTTCAACTACCATTTTTTTGTGGTGAAAAGTAACGAGTTCAATGCCTTTGCCGCTCCCGGCGGATTGGTCTTTTTCTATTCCGGCCTTATCCGGACCATGAAAACCGAGAATGAGCTTGTCAGTGTTCTTGCCCATGAAATCGGCCATGTGGTCAGTCGTCATATTGCCCAGCGTGTAGCCAAAAGCGGCAAGATAAGTGCTCTGACCATGGGCCTTGGTCTTGCCGCTCTGGCCCTGGGAAAGCCTGAACTGCTTATCGGGTCAATGGCTGCTGGTCAGGCCATGAATCTTCATTACAGCAGGCAGGACGAGGAGGAGGCCGACAGGCTTTCCTTCGGCTGGATGAAGGATATGCATCGTAACCCGATTGCCATGGAGGATATGCTCAGAACCATGCGCAGAATCACCAGGTATCGGTCGGATAAACTTCCTCAATATTTACTCACCCATCCCAATCCGGAAGCACGATCCAACTATGTCGAATCCCTGATCGAGATAGATGACAAACAGAAGGTTCCAGGATATTACAAAAAGACCGATAACTTCCGTTTTCTTCGTTTTAAGTATCGGGTGATGCTGCAGTCCATGGATCTGGAGCAGATGCGTATTGACTGCACTAACCTTGTCACCTCCTCAAAGGATCCGGAACAGCGGATCATGGCCCAGTACGGGCTGGCTCTGATTGCGCGGGAAAACCATAATTTTAGCCGAGCCGCCGAGCTCCTTAAAAAAGTCGAGGCCCGGTATCCGGACCGGGATATTCTGGAAGTGGATACTGCGGTCCTGAAAATGGCGGCCGGCAGGGTCGGCGAGGCTGTCGATCTGCTGCAGCATGCCGTTAAACGCGACCCTACCGATATGTATGCGGTATTTGAGCTGGCCAAGGCCAGGATACAGCAAAAGGAATATGCCCGGGCCGAAAAACTGTTGCAACAGGTTGCCCGGGCCATGCCCGAGTATTCACAGATGTATTATGAAATCGCCCGGGTCAAGGCCGATCAGGGGCTGAACAATGAGAGCAGGTTTTATCTGGGAAAGTATTCCCTGTACGAGGGGCGGATGAAACAGGCAAAACAATATTTTACCCGGGCAAAGAACGATACTACCCTGCCCGAACCGCTTCGTAACGAGGCCTCTGCCATTCTGGAGCGGCTGAAAAAACTGGAAGAGTCCTGAACCATTCTTCCCAGGCACGGAAACCAAAAGAGAGCATAATGTTGAAACGATTTTCCATCTCACTTGAAGAGGATCTGCTGGAGGGGTTTGACAGCTATGTGAACCAGCACGGCTATTCAAACCGGTCCGAGGCTGTCCGCGATCTTATCCGCAAGGCACTGGTCACTGAAGAATGGGCAAGCGATTCCGAAGTGGTCGGTGTGGTGACCATGGTCTATGATCATCACAGGTCACAGCTGCAGGAACGAATAACCGAGCTGCAGCACGATTTTTACGAGTTGATTACCTCTACCACCCATATTCACATGGATCACCACAACTGCCTGGAGGTGACCATTGTTAAAGGAATAGCCTCGCAGGTCCAGGATCTGTCCGGACGCCTGATAGCCCTGCGCGGGGTTAAAGACGGCAGTCTGACCATGTCCAGCACCGGCGGGCATCTGATCTGATCGGCCCCCCCGTCCGGCTGCGAGAGACCGCCACTGCGGCCCAGCTGTACAGAGGTAAGTGATCAGGGGCACCGCATCTTCGCACGGTCGCGCCTGCACGCATAGAGGGGCTATGGCGCATAGCCGTCAAGCTAAGAATAAATGTTATTGGCAGAAGCAAAAAAGGGTGGGCACTGCCCACTAAAAAAGCTGCCGAACCCCATGCACTCTATATGGAGCAACGTCCTTCCGGCGAAGCAGCTCCTATTATAACCCCCTTTCTGCTGGTGGGCGGTGCCCACCCTGTCAAAGCTGGTTGATCTTTTTGCCACCAATCGCCCGCAGGTAAGCGTAGACTCCGGGGGCGGGCTCTGTAGCGCAATCGATTGATATATCGTTGCATTCTCCTTAACTTGACGGCTATGGACCGTACCCGGCCGGGAAAACAGGAACAAAAACGGGCAGTTTCTTTTTGTCTTCTTCATTATTTTCCCCCTCCCCGGGCAGCACAGGCGAGATATTGTCTTTCCGCTTTTCTTTACTTTTCATGGCGGCCCATTTTAGATTTGGAACTCCGCGTCTTTACAGGTGACTAAACTGTTTAATCTCGACATTCTGACCATCAGGAAACTTGGCGTTAATCTCAAGCTTGCCACCAAGTGCTTCTATATACTGACTCAAAGTACTGATAAGCGTGTCCGGCCTCTTTTCCATTTGAGAGATATTCGACTGGGCAATTTTCATGGCTTCAGCAACAGCAGTTTGATTATGTCCCCTTGCTTTTCGCAGTTCAGCGAGTGTCATCTCAGCAATAATGTTAACAGCTTTTTCCCGTGCCGCTGTTTGAACTTCCGGCTTAATTTGTTTTCTCAACTCTTTGAGTGACTTGGCCATGACACACCTCTTACTTTTTTAATCCTTCGCTTTCCAGATGTGCTAAAAACTCTTTCTCGGCAATAGGTATCATCTTTTTGTAAAACCGTTTGTTCTGCGCTCCATCCTTACGCCCACCGCATAAAAGCACCGCACGTCTGATGGGGTCAAAGGCATAAAATACACGGTACGGCTTTCCATCATGCTGTATACGAAGTTCTTTGAGATTTTTAACCTTGCTCGTGTTGTGTAATGTATCGGCATAAGGCCGTGACAGTTCAGGTCCAAGAATCTCCAAAACCTCTACCATTGCAAGAACGTCTTCCTGCTCTGCGTCTGATAAATCCAAGAACCATTGCTCGTACTCATCCGTTACCAGTATCTCCCATTCCATATTTTTTCCTGATTACGTACAAAGCTCAGCTTTTCACAACTCAGGGATAACATCGCTTGTTCTTCCGGATTGCAGGGCCCCGTAAATTCATCATTAATTCACTGGGTTCGTAATGGCCTCCGGTATTCAGCGATGGTATCCCTTGCATTCGGCTGAGGATTGTGGGTAATCAGATATTTTTTTCTTACCTCTATATAAATAATACGCTCAGGCTTATATATAGTCAAGCGTATAATTGTACACCAAGGACTGTACCAAGCAGAAATAACATATATAAAAAAAACAAATCTGTCTCCCGGTGTATAGGTTTTTGTGGAGTTCCGGGGACAGTATGTATAATACGTGTGGGGATATCAGAAATACATATACTGTCCCCGGAACTCCAATGACATGTAAGCGAGGGACGAGACGCCGTGCAGGGCCCGTGATCACCTACCTTCCTTTACCTTCTTTTCAAGTCCCCCTCCCCGGGGGCAGTCTTTTCATCCCATCACTTTTCATGGCAACGATCCGGCTTTCGCCATAGCAAAGACCGATTTTACGTCTCCTATGTATCGTTATTACCTGTTTGTACTATAGGCGCGGACAGTGTTACATGCTGTTGACATTCTAACCGGGAGGATATTGATGGAGACAAGGAGAACGTTTATCGGGAGAGGGGGGCTGGCGGCGGTCGGGGTAATATCCGGACTTACGGGAGCAGAACAGGTTCGTGGCCTGTCGTCTCAGGCAAAACCGGCCATGATTATTGATCTGAACCGTTGTACCGGATGCCAGGCGTGCGTGATTGCCTGTAAATGTTATACCGGAACTGCTCCGGAACAGTTTAACACCCGGTTGATTTTGGAGGTAGAGGATACCAGGCCTCCTCGGTTGATTTTTACACCGGTTCAATGCAATCAATGTGATGATCCGCCCTGTGTTCCCGCCTGCCCGGAGGGTGCCACCTTTAAGCTTGATAATGGTATTGTGGTTACCGACTGGGGAAAATGTACCTCATCGGGGGACTGTATAAGAGCCTGTCCGTACGGGGCTCGATTTGCCGATTCCCGTTATGGGCAAAGGGTGGACAAATGTGATTTCTGCCTGGCTCGTCTGCAGGCAGGACTTGAACCGGCCTGTGTCGAGGCCTGTTCGTCCGGGGCCAGAATTTTCGGTGATCTAAGCAATCCCCGGGGAGAATTTTCTGACTATCTGCAGAACAGACAACTGACTGTACGTAAGCCGGAAAAGTTGACCAAACCAAATGTCAGATACGTAAATGCAGGGCAAGGGACGGTGGAACGGACATGATGATGAAGAAGAGCGGTAAGGAAAACCAGTTTTCTCCGATCCGCCGAACCCTGTTAAAGGGAAGTGCATTGCTGGCGGGAACGGCCCTCATCGCGCCGGTAAAAGTAAAGGCGGACTCGCAGCAGATACAGGACCCGAGAACGATGCAGCCAACGGCCGGTCTGCAGACAGACAGCGATGTGCAGGTTGTCCATTCCGTCTGCCTGGGCTGCAATGCCAGATGCGGGAACAGGTCGGTCGTAAAAGAGGGTAAACTGGAAAAATATTCAGGCAATCCCTACCACCCGTACAATCACCAGGGGCATCCGATTGATTATGCAACGCCGGTTATGGAAACCCTTTCCCTGTCAAGCCCGGTTTGTGCCAAAGCCCAAGATGCGCCTAATTATATCTATAATCCGTATCGTATTCTGCAACCGCTGAAACGGGCCGGAAAAAGAGGATCGGGTCAGTTTGAACCCATCGGCTGGGAGCAGATGATTGCTGAAATCACCGACGGCGGGAGGATTTTCGCCCATCTTGGCGAGAAGAGAGTAGTGGAGGGACTGCAACAACAAAACAGCGATGCCCCCATTGATTCGAACGCACTGGAACTTGGTCCAAAGCGGAATGGCTTTGTTTTTATAACAGGCCGATTGCAGTCCGGGAGAAAAGAGTTTATTGACCGCTTTGTCAAGGGAGCCATGGGGTCCATCAACCGGATCGGCCATACGGATATCTGCGGACTCGGATTCAGGATGGGAAATTTCGCGCTTACTGAAAAAAAACAGGTGGAACTCAAGGCCGATCCCTGGGGAAGCGAGTATATCCTGGTTTTTGGGGCGAACATCTACGAGGCCCTGCAGCCGGGAGTGAACACCTATGGTGCGGCTGTTGCGGCAAGACATTCCAGCGGAAAGGTAAAGTTCGTTATTGTTGACCCCAGGCTGCAAAATGCATCTGTACATGCCGAAGACTGGTTAGCGGTTAAACCGGGCCAGGATGGCGCCCTGGCCATGGGAATGATCCGCAGGATGATTGAACAGGAACTCTACAATACAAAGTATCTGCGCGCCCCTCATCCCGGCGCTGCGGCCGACCTGGGGCATGGATGTTACACCAATGCGACTCACCTGGTCATTGATGATCAGGAACACCCTGACAATCGTAAATTTTTAAGAATATCCGATCTGGAGACCAAATCGACAAACACGAACAAACAAGATCATCATGTTGTGCTGGCGGCCGATGGATCTCCGGTAGCCTTTGATACTGTGGATGAAGCCCTTCTTGACCGGGAGACTGTCATTACGGCGGACAGTGGAAGAACAATCAGAGTGAAGACCGCATTCAGGATGATGAAGGAGGGGGTTATGGAGCATTCACTTGCTGAATATGCCGAGATCTCCGGAATACCCTGCTCGCAGCTTAAACGGACGGCAGACGATTTTTGCTCCTACGGCACCAGGGCGGCGGTCTGCCAGTACCACGGGGCCGGTAATTATACAAACGGCACCTATGCCGCCTATGCCGTGGCCATGCTGAGTTGTCTGGTCGGCAGTGTTGAAGTCAGAGGCGGCTATCTGACTGCAGGCGGCGGGATGGCGCCCCCTGGAAAAGGATTGTATGATCTGCAGGATTTTCCCGGCCGCTTGAGGGGAAAGGGGGTACGGATATCCCGCGAAAAGGCCTGTTATGAAAAGAGCAGTGAATTTTGCCGGAAAAAGGCCGAAACCGGTAATGGCTATCCGGCAAAAAGACCCTGGTTTTCCTTCACCAAAGGAGGGCTCAGTGTTGAATCCCTCAGCGGCATTGATGAGCAGTATCCATACCCCTGCAAGGTACTTTTTACATATTTCTACAACCCTGTTTATTCAACCCCGGGCGGCTATCGCTATCGACAGACTCTGGAGGACAGGGATAAGGTACCGCTCCATGTGTCAATAGATACCTCTATCAACGAATCCAATCTATATGCCGACTATATTGTGCCGGATGTAACCTATGCCGAAGGCCATTACGGATGGCTGAATCCCCACGCTCCGGCCCTCAGGTTTACCGGAATCCGCACTCCATGCATTGAGCCGTTGACCAGGAAAACCGCAGATGGACGCCCGTATTGCCTTGAAACTTTTCTGATTGATCTGGCGGAGAAAATGAACTTGCCGGGCTTTGGCGACAATGCAATATCGGATACCGCAGGCAATGGGCATTCCCTTCATCGGGCAGAGGACTTTTATCTCAGAGGGTTTGCCAATATCGCCCATGGCGCAGGAGTTCCTTCGGCCTCAGAGCAGGAAGTTGCTTTTGTTGAGCGGAATTATCCGGTGGCCGGTTTTAAAAAAATACTGTCAGCGGATGAATGGCGACAAACCTGCTACATCCTTGCCAGGGGCGGGGTGTTCACGTCCTATGAGGACGTTTTTGACGGCGAAAACTTTAAGTACGGTCTGGAACGGCTCGCCCTTTACAATGAGGATTTGGCGCTGGCTAGAAATGCATTAACCGGTGATTTTTTTTCCGGCACATTAACCTGCCTCGCTCCTGCGGATTCAGCCGGCAATATCCTGGCGGAAAAAGATCAGGAATATCCTTTCACGGTCATCAGCCACAAAATGAATGTCCATAGCCAGTCCAGGACAACGAGTCACCGCTGGTCCATGGAGATATTTCCTGAGAATTTCATTGTCATGAATAAAAAAGATGCCGATTCCCTGGGGCTCAGAGATGGCGAAAACGCTCGCCTTGTCTCCCGGAGCAACGCCGGCGGCATTGTCGGAAAGATTAAAACCGGCAACCTGATCCGCAGGGAATGTGTGGCGGTTTCCTTTCATTATGGTCATAGTCAGCTCGGCGCCTCCGGATTGCCGATCCGTCAGGCTGAGAAGGTTTTTCTAGGGGGCAGGCAGGTCGTTGACAAAAATGGTCTGAAACCGAACCCGAAACTGGCCACCGGACTCAATCCGAACAGGATATCTCGGCTGGATGAACATCTCGCCGACACGCCCATGGTCGATCTGACTGCCGGCATCCCTGATTTCAGCAGCACCAGGGTGAAAATTGTCAAGGACTCAAAAGCATAACCCTGAAAAGTTACAAATCGGCCATGGTTTCCGCTATCTTGGCCAGGATTTTTTTCAGGGTATACGGCTTCTGCACGAATCCGGCAAGCCCCTTGCCTGCAAAACGATTGGTTGCCGTCTGTTCATTATATCCCGATGACAAAAGCACCTTTATCTCCGGTTTGATACGACGCATCTCGGTAAAGGCTTCCTCTCCTCCCATACGCGGCATTTTCATGTCCAGCAGGACACAGTCAATTGTATCCTTATGCTTTTTCAACTTGGCTACGGCATCAAGGCCGTCTTCTGCCAGAATGACCTCATATCCAGCCGACTTCAGCATGGCGGCGGCAACATTGCGCAGCATTTCTTCATCATCAACGACCAGAACAGTACCGCTTGCCTTTGCTGTTTGCTCGGCAGGATTGAACATGGCCGTCAAGCTGACAGGGGGCAGGCCGTCGACGACCGGAAACAAGACCTTGACGGTGGTCCCCTTTCCCACTTCGGAATAAACCTTGATTGTACCGTGGTGGCCGCGAATAATGCCAAGAATGGCACTCATGCCCAGGCCGCGTCCGGTAAACTTGGTAGTAAAAAACGGTTCGAATAAACGTTCGCGTATTGTACCGTCCATGCCGCAGCCCGTGTCGGAGACCTCGAGCCAGACATAGGGGCCGGGCTTGAGGATCTCTTCCTCTACATAGCTTGAACGGAGATAATCGACATCGGCATCCACCTGGCCGGTAGCGATAACAATGGTGCCGTTCTGGTCGCCGATGGCCTCGTTGGCATTGATGACCAGATTCATGATCACCTGCTGTAACTGGGCCGTATCGACCTTGATGGAGAGCAACAGCGGGGTTAACTCATAGCGGATGGAGACTTTTTTACTGATGGATATCTCCAGCAACTGGGTCATCTCCTCGACCAGCTCGGAAAGATTGATTGGCTGAACAACAAATTTTCCCTTGCCGGAATAGGCCAGCATCTGGTTGCAGAGATTGGCCGCGCGATGACTTGTCTTTTCGATATTTTCCAAACTGCTTGCGATCGGGTCGCGGGAGGTGATGGTGCTTCGGGCCAGCGATACATTCCCCATGATGATTCCAAGCAGGTTGTTGAAGTCATGGGCAATGCCTCCGGCAAGGACCCCTAACGATTCAAGGCGCTGGACATGGGCCATTTTTTCCTGCCGCCGTCTCTCTTCGGAAATGTCCCTGTCAACCACAATCTGCCAGCGGCTATCACCATGGCTGTCAAATACAGGGGAAATGCGACGTGCCACCAGCGGTTTTTTCCTGTTTCTCTTCAGGAGGACTTCTCCGTGCCAGGCCTCACCCCGGAAAATGGTGGAACGTATTTCCGAATAAAGGGCGTCACCCCGCCGGCCGCCCCGCAGCTCCGCAATCTGGAGCCCTTTCAGGTTGCCGTTTTCAATTCCGTGCAACTCTGCCGAGGCCGGGTTGGCAAGGAGCACAAAGCCCTCTGCGTCAAGGACCATCGTCGGTTCCGTACTCTGCTCTATGGCAGCTCTTAGCAGGCTGTTTTCCCGTTCTGCAGCTACACGTTTGCTCACGTCCCGAATGATCAGCATGATCACCGGGTCGCCATCAATATCTTCGAGCAGCAGCGACTGGGTCTCACCAAGAAATTCACTGCCATCCACGCGTACCAGCCGTATCTGTGCAGATATTTCATTTTCTGTCCCTTCTGCTTCACAACAGAGTTCCGGCATTTTATCACGGTCATCCGGATGGACATGGTCTTGGACCGCAGAACCGATCAACTCATCACCTGAATCAGCGCCAAATGCCTCTACCATGGCAGGGTTCACCATCAGCCAGCGGCCTTCTCTGCAGAGGCCCACGCCATCGGGTATCACCTCAATCAGTCGTCGGTAGCGCCGTTCGGATTTCTTGAGACGATCATCCGCCTCTTTCCACCAGGTAATATCCTCATGGATGGCCACGACATGTGTGACCGCCCCGGTATCATCTTTCAACGGAAAGAGATTGGCCCGCAGCCAGAATGAATGCGCCGCCTGATCGGTGTCGTCGGTCTGGACCTTGTAGGGGTGGGCGTCGATATAAACCTGTTCTCCGGCAAAGGCCCGCCGGATCGCCTGCATCCGGCCACTTTTTTTTAACTGTTCATCATCCAGGACATTGTAATCGGCAAGATCGCTGAAACGTGACTGCCAGAGTTTTTCCCAGGCCGGATTTACCAGCAGACAGGTGCCGTCGGCACGAAAGATCTGGATGCTGATGGGTGCCTGATGAACCAGGGCAAAAAAACGTTTTTCACTGCTGTGCAGCTGGCGCGACCGCTGGGCAATTTTGCTGGTCAGTCTGCGTGTCCGTTCATCGTTTATCCGGCAGAGATAAAGAGATCTGTGCAGGTTGCCTATCACCGGTCGCAAGGCCTCCGTCCATGGCAGCGTGGTGTCGGGGGGCCGTCTGGAGAGCAGCAGAATCAGATTTCCATCATCTATTCGTAATGCCAGGGCGCTGCGCCAGTCGTCTCCGACTCCCAGCAGCCGAAGCTTTTTCCGGTCCGTAAACCAGCATGACGTGAGAGCACCGGGCCATTCCTCTCCGGGTTGATGGTTCCGGAGCTGCTGGCCGATCGCCATGCGGACAGGCCAACGATCCTCAGTGCGGCCGAGCCATAGGGAAACAGGCAGTCCGGTATGGAACATAAGTCGCTGCATAACCCGTTTCATGAGCGGCTTTTCACTGACCTCCGCACCAATGGCTACGCTGAGATCGTAAAGAATGGGATAGAGTCGTTCTGTTTTCATCAGGAGTACCGAAGAGCGACGATGGTGGCGTTGTGGAACAATGGATACTGATCTTTTCCAGTGGTGCCTATTTCACCAAGGGACAGGGCACCATGGCAGGGGCCGGTCACCGTGCCCAGAAGCTCCAGTTCTTCGGTGCATCCCTGATCGCCAAGGTGCATGAAACGGCCAGTGCAGTAAAAAATCATCGTCCGGGTCCAATGGAGCGCTCGTATGCGGTCAGCAAGTCGTTGCACCCCATGCAGCAGGCTTTCCGCAGGCGCGTCCAGTACCTGGAGGATGGAATTGGGCGGCACTTCTCCAATGCAATAGATTCCGCCTTCGCTGGTGAAATCCGATGGTATTCGAACCAGCAATTCACCATTGGCCCGGAGAATAGCAAAGGGATAATGCACGGCATAATCGTAAAAATTATCCCTGGTTATTTCAATGCCGAAATTTTCATGCACCAGTTTCCGGTATACCGATAATGCCGGATGCCAGTTAATCGTGCGGATCAGGTTCCCTTCGCTGGCGGCGGCCAGAACGTGTTCGTCGAGTTCGCAATAGCCATGCTCAAGTATCCCGCCATCGGAAAAAGGCAGAAGCAGAGCCAGGACCCTGCCCCCTGCAAATCGATCATTTTTTAACAGACAGGGTTGAGGTGTCAGGGTGTTGCTGCCCGCATTCACCCCGGCATAGGCATATTGATCGCCGAGTTCTCCATACATTTGCTCAAGAATGGTGCCGACATTGGAGATCATGGCGTCAAAAATCAAAAATAAAGTTTTTCGTTCCTCTTCCTGCTCGCCCGTCTTCTCCTGTTCATTCAGCCAGCTGATCAGATGCCCGACGGCATGTTCCCGGTCCAGGGGCTCTGAAAGGTAAGCCTTGGTCGCCGCAGGTAACGGCAGCAGGCACATTCCCTGGTCAACCATGCATCCATTTTCAATTAAACCTGGAAACATGGCACCGTAAAGCTCCACCTCGTTTTCGTCGCAGGATTGCTGCAGCAGGTGGATGGCTGCCTTGTTCCGGTCTGCGACCAGGGCCAGCATCGGCATGTTGCCATATTTTTGGCGCCAGTTGCCGGCCTCCATGGAAAGGACTCTCTTGCAAGGGTTTGCAAGAAAGACACAGCCCGTTTCCTCATCGGCTCCCATTTCACGCTCCTTGTTATTTTTTTAATCTGTCGTGCAGGTTAAGCGATAATTAACGAAATTTCAACATCTTGCTTGTTCGGTTGTTTTCCGGTTCCAACAGATTCAGGTTGTTTTTTTACGATCATTTTCATTTTTTGATTCGTCGGCACCGGAGGACGGAAAACCGGACAGGTGCCATACAGCACACGGCGAGTCTGCCGGTTACCCTGTTCGACCATGAGGCGACGGCCTGTATATATCGCAATACATGGTGCCCGTTCTGGAGGGTATGCGTAACAGGACATTGACAAATGATACAGTTGCTATATATTAAATAAAGGTGTTGAAAAGTGTCTCCAGAAATCAATTTTCAGTAATTCTGGGCTGAAAAAACAGCTTTTTTTTCGTTTACATTTCCTTGCTGGGATTTGAGGTATGGAACTTATCAGGCGATTTTTTGAACTTTCTCGAATT
>DRKH01000440.1 GCA_011051825.1 Desulfobulbus sp. | reverse complement strand
GGAAACCGGCTTGTTGCAATCTCCGATGTTGCCGCTATTGATCCGCGGACCCGACAGGTTCGACTGCTGCAGAAGGGCATCCACGAATGTATCATCCGCAAGACCCCACTGTGCTGGCCCCGGCTGAATGACCCATCCATCCATCTTTCCCTCATCCTTGAGGAGATCGCCCGCAGCACCGATGGCGCACAGGTTGCGGTTCTCCCGCTGGCTGCTGCGGACTCACAACCGCAAGCCGTACTGCTTCTGGTCTGGAGAACAAACACCGACAGAACAAAAAACCTGCAAACCATCTTAGGCTACGCACCGTTTCTGACCGGGCTCCTGTCCGGTTTTGAACACCAGGCAAACAGGAAATGGAAGCGACACAGCACCCATGGTCCACGCGGATGGCCCCTGCGGAAAAAGGTAACGGCCGGTGTTGCCGTCCTTCTTCTGCTGCTGCTTTTCCTGCCTGTTCCCTACCGATTAAGCGCCGATGCCGTGGTCAGGCCGCAGGTCACCCGTTTTGTTGTCTCCCGGTATGACGGCATACTGGCCAGGGCCCTGGTTCGGCCCGGAGACCATGTCAAAAAAACTCAGGAACTGGCCCGACTTGACGGCCGGGAAACAGAGGTCGACCTCGCCGCTCTGCAGGCGGAACTCGACAAGGCAAAGAAAATCCGTGATCAGGCCACAGCCCTTGGCAATACCGCAGCTGCCCAGGTGGCCTATCTCGATACACTCCGATACAGACAACAGGTTCTCCGACTGCAGGAGCAACTCAATCATCTGACCCTCACCAGTCCGGTGAATGGAATAGTCCTGTCCGGTGATCTGCAGCGGGCCGAGGGCAGCCCGGTGAGCAGAGGGCAGACCCTGTTTGAAGTGGCCCCTCTGGAAAGTATGGAAGTCGAGGTGGCTGTTGATGAACAGGATATCTCCCGGGTCAGCGAGGAAACCGAAGTCAGCGTTCATTTTGATGCCTATCCGGACACAACCTGGCACGAACGGTTCACCCGGATTGAACCACGGGCACAGATTCGTGAAAATAAAAATATCTTTGTCGGCATTCTCCGCTTTGCCAACCCGGCGAACAGACTCCGGCCCGGCATGCGCGGAAAGGCAAAGATAGAAGTCGGCACCAGGACCCTGGGCTGGATCATCCTGCACAAGCCCTGGTATACATTTCTTCGCCTGCTGGATTCCCTGTTCTGATCCATGCAACGCCCGGAGATACAAAAACTGCCTCGCCTTCGGCCCGGACTTCGCTTTACCCCGTCCGGTGACCCTGACCGGTCCCATTTCATCCTCGAAGATACAACCCGGCACCAGTACTACCGTATCGGCCTGGAAGAATACCTGGTGCTCACCTATCTCAACGACTCCTCAACACTTGAAGAGCTGCTGGACAACACATCGGCTGCCGCCGATATAGCGCTGACGCCCGAACAGGTGCAGACGGTGCTGTCCTGGCTGGGAGCAAAACAGCTGCTGCAGACGGAAGATCCGACTATATTAACCAACCTACTCAACCAGGAAAAACAGTTGCAGGGGATGCGGAGACTGAACAGGATGAATCTGATCTCGTTCAAAATACCGCTGTTCAATCCGGACCTGCTGCTCCACCGAATCGCTCCCCGCCTGAGTTGGCTCACCGGCCGGTTCTTCGCCCTGATCTGGCTTGTCGCCGCTTTTCTTGCCCTGGGCACCCTTTTCACCCACTGGCAGGAGTTCAACAGTCGGACCGCCGGATTTTTTTCGCCGGAAAACCTCGTTCTCATCTGGCTGATCTGGCTGGGTCTGAAAATCCTGCACGAGCTGTTCCATGCCCTGGTCTGCTACCGCTATGGCGGCAAGGTCTATGAGGCAGGGATCCTCTTTATTCTTTTTATTCCCCTTACCTATGTCGACGCTACCACTTCATGGAAATTCGCTGGCCGCTGGCAGCGGATCCACGTCGCCCTGGCCGGGATATTCATTGAACTCGGAGTCGCCTGGGCAGCCCTGCTGCTATGGGCCCACGACCCTGACTCGACCACCGGGCTCATAGCCCATCGAACGGCGATTATTGCAGGTATCAGCTCGCTGCTTTTTAATGCCAACCCGCTGATGCGTTTTGACGGTTATTATGTGCTCTCCGATCTGGTCGGAATCCCCAACCTGTACCAACGGGGCCTGAAGAGCACGAAGGACCGGCTGGCTCAACTGCTGCTCAATATTCACTCCGACTCTGCAGGAGGAACACACCGGTCTTTTATCCGTATATATGGCGTGTTGGTCTTCTGCTGGCGTTTCCTGGTGCTTGGCTCCCTTGGCTATATGGCCGCAAAGCTGTTCGGAGGACTGGGTATCATCATCACCCTGATCGCTGTCCTGGGCTGGATTTCATCCCCGGTGCACGAGTTCATCAGCCACTGGCCGAACTATAAAAAACAAAATCCCCACGTGCTTCGTGACCTGCTGCTGCGGGGAACAGTCCTCCTGTTTGTCGCCGGGATTTTACTGACCACCGGAGGCTGGAAACGATCCATCCGAGCCCCGGCCGTGGTTGAATATAAACAACAGTACAGGGTCAAGACCAGAACAAACGGCTTTGTCAACAGGATCGAGGTCCGGGACGGAGACATGGTTATCCCGGGCCAGCTTCTTATGGTTCTTGATGAACCCGAACAGGTTGCGAACCTGGAGGATATCAAACTGCAGATAGAGCAGAACAGTATACAAACCAGAATCGCCCACAACAGTGGCCGGATCATCGAGGCACAGATTCTGCGCCGTCGGATACGGGCCCTGCAGACAAGATTACAACAGCTGCAGGAACAGGTCGATGCCCTGACCATAACCGCTCCTGCAGGCGGCAGAGTTATTGCCGACCGCCTGGACCGGCTGGCAGGGACCTATCTTAAAAAAGGTCGGGAAATCCTCTGGATTGTCAAGCCCGGTCAAAAACAGATGAGCGCCAGTATCTCCCAGGATGACATCAAGCAGATGCGAAAGCTGGTCGGCCAAAAAGTGACCATTGATATGCGGGACAGCGGACTGGGAGTATTCAGCGGCCGGGTCGGGAAAATAACGCCCACCGCCTCAACCCGGCTGAGCCACCCGGGCATGGCCGCAAAATTCGGCGGCCCTGTTGATGTGCTTGAACGCAGAGTAAAAGAGAAAGATAGCGCAGACGAACAGGTACGGATGGAATTTTTCAATCCCAGATTCACCATGGAAATCTTTCCGCCCGAGGAGCTGCTGCACCGGTTGTGGGCCGGACAGATCGCCGACATAGAGGTCCGGGGACCACGGGTATCCCTGCAGGACCGGATAGCCGAACTGTTCTCCGACTGGCTCAGAAAAAAAGACCGGGCTGCAGCTGCCAGATGAAACGTTTTTATATTCTCCTCATTCTTATCCTCCTCGGCCTGGCAGCGCTGCTTTACTTTTTTCGCCTGCAGGCCGGCACGTACCTGTTCACCCGGATCCTTGAGCAGGCTGGTGCCGAACACGTCGAACTGGAGATTGCGACCATAAGCGGCAAGGAAATCGCCTTCTCCAGGGCCGACTGTACCATTCAGG
>DRKH01000439.1 GCA_011051825.1 Desulfobulbus sp. | reverse complement strand
TTCCAGGGGGTTACGGTCTTTTCAGGCCGCGGACTCCTTCGAGCAGCGCATCGGTCAAAACAGCGCCTTTCAGGTCGGCCCCGGTCAGGTCGGCCCGGATGAGATTGGCCCCTTTGAGGTTGGCTCCGGCAAGATGCGCATTCTTCAGATTGGCACCGGGTAGATTTGCATAGGAGAGATTCGCCCCCTCAAGGTTGGCTCCCTCGAGATTGGCACGACGCAGGTTGGCCATCTTCAAGGTCGCCCCGCGCAGATTTGCTCCGGCAAGATTGGCCTGGACAAGATCGGCCTTTTTCAGGTTCGTGTCGGCAAGGTTGCACCCCGGACAGTCCCGGGCCATCCACTTGACTGTTGAGTGCAGATCTTTTGCATTGGCCGGTGCACTGTAGCCCGGGGAGTCCTCGACCACGGCTGGACGTTCCTCCTCAGGGGCGGGAGATAGTGTTTTGGCCTTCTCCCGGTCAGGTTGCCGGGGCTGTTCTGCGTTTCGGATCGAACGGCGATAGCTTTTTTTCCTGCCCTTGCCGACCTGGAAAAGGTTTTTAGGGTCACCGGCAAACTGTTTGACGGAATACTGGAGCACACCGCTTGTGTTGGCAAGGTGGATGCCGGTGTCACCGGCAACAACCTGAAAGCAGCGCAGATCACCATACCACCAGCTTGTCATCCGCAGACAGAGCTCTCCCTCTTCACTGACATCCCACTTGCCCTTGTCTTTATTGTTATAGATATCCTTGGCAAACAACCTGCCGGAGTGATCAAAAAATATATAGGAATCTTCTTCAAAGGATTGAAAAAAGAGCGTGTTGCCGTCCACAAGTTTGAGTACATCGGCAGGTGCCATAAAGCTTGCACCGGTGGTTCGTTCAATCTTGTCAACATTGGTCGGGGCGCACCCGGCCATGACCAGGATGAAACAGAACAGAACTGGAATCGCTTTCATTGAAAGTTCCTGTATGGAAATTTTGGCCAAAACAACTGGGCGGCCTTTTTGGAGACGAGAGAACACGACTGTTAACAGGCTATGTACATTTCATCGGGATCGAGTGGCCCCGGGGGGGCGGAGATGAGCCCCGGGATTGATGTTCCGAGAACGTATACAATTAAGAAAAATAATGCGTTTTCCTCAACCAAACAAGGGGCTGCTGCTTGAGGCCGGTTTTGAAATAAATAATTAGAAAGAACAAAAATAACAGCAAGTTATTTTAAATTTCATGGTAAATGCTATCTCCTTTTATTGTACACTGTTAAGGCGTTTTGCACAGCCATTTCTTTGTCCAAAGAGTAAAAAAAATCTGACAGAGTTGTAAAATTGCTGTGTGAGAAACAATGAGGAGTTGAACTGCTCAGGCTTTACAAATAGATGGATCCAGCATTGATAGAATATCAGGAAGACCGTTAATGTTTCGCTATCCTGAATATCAGGAGATATGTTGAGTTTTGCTTCTGAACCGAAATTTGACGGCATTAAATAACTTTATCGAGAATCATAAAATTTTGGTAATAAAGTGGAAGCAGGGCGGACTCGGATCAACCCACCAGTAACCGAACCGCTATGCCCACGAACACTATTGTCATGAGCCGGTTTCGGACTTTCTCCAGGCGGAGACCAACCTCCGTTCCCGGGCCTGATCCGGCCCGCAACCGCTGCACCAGCCCATCGGCAAGAAAAACATAGATAACATCAAAAAACAGTCCCACGCCGACCAGGATCACTCCAAGCCGGATAAACTGCGGCAACAGCGCCCCGCGTTCGGGTGTGGCGAACTGGGGCAGCAGCATGCTGCAGAACAGCAGCGCCTTGGGGTTGAGCAGGTTGGTCAGAAACCCGCGCAGCATATCAGAGCCTGTTGTTGAACCTGATACGGTTTCGTCTATTGTCGCAGATCTGCTGCTCAACATCTGCCATGCCCAGAACAACAGGTATCCGGAGCCTGCAATCCGGACGATGTTCTGAAAAGAAGGGTGGGCGACAAAGAGTGTTGCCAGCCCCAGGCCTGAACCCATAACGTGCAAAAAGCGGGCAGCGCCGATGCCGGTTGCCGTATACAAACCCGGCCGCCTTCCCCGGCCGGCTGAAACAGCCATAATCAGAGCCATGTCCGGTCCCGGGGACAGATATACCGCCGTCAGTGCGCCAAGGTATAGAGACAGTAATGCCGGTTCAATCATGCTTACCTCCAGCAGACAATTGGATTGCAGGTAAGTATATCGGACTTATCTTGAAATTGACTTGCTTTGTTGCTTAAAACAGGGAATAAAAAAGCAAGAATATTCTAAAGAGAGGGCATTATGAGAGAGAATCAACTCAAGGCTGGACTTGATGCCACGGACTATGCCCTGCTGGCCCTGGTGCAGGAAGACGGGCGCATATCCAACGTCAAAGTGGCCGAGGCACTCAATTTAAGCGAGACTCCCTGCTGGCGCAGGCTTAAACGCCTTGAAGCCGAAGGCTACATCGACGGCTACCAGGCCAATCTCAACCGTCAGCGCCTGGGCTTTGGAGTGCTGGCCCTGGTCCAGATATGTTTTGCCAACCATACCGATGATGCGCCGTCACAGTTCGAGGAGGCGGTACTCGGGATTCCGGAGATACTTTCCTGCCATAACGTAACCGGTGCCGCCGACTATTTTCTGCAAATCCTGGTCCCGGATCTCGTTGCCTATGAGCGATTTTTAAGCGGGGTGCTGCGAAAGCTTCCGGGAGTCACATCCATTCAGTCCAGTCTCTCTCTGCGGGAGGTGAAAAATACAACCCGGCTGCCATTGGAGTCAGAATGAATTCATCCTGCATTAAAATGCAATTAAAAATCAGTTGATTAGATATCAACCTGATTTTTCATTATTGAAGAGGCATCCGCTCCAGGAGCCCGCTCCGCGGGCGATCATGCTGCAACGTATTGTTTTTACCTACAATCGCCCGCGGGGCGGTCTCCTGCGGGGAGGCAGGGTGATATTCAAAAAATGAATGATTCCACGAAGTCAGTAGCATAAATATACCGTGCCGTTGGCGTGCCCTGGTCCGGTATCAAAGGCATGACGGCACCTCTTGCCGTGATGGTTTGATGCCGGAAGTTCCGAGAAGTTCCGGGAAGTTCCGGGGACAGTATATGTAATACATGGGGGGCGGAGATGTACAGATTATCCCCGGAACCGCCTGTATCAAGCAACGATTTGAACTGGTTTTTTGTAGCGGCTGTTCATCGTGAGAACGGCAATGTGAGGTGTAATTTGTCAAGAAGCCGGGCATTGAGCGGCAGCCAATGCAGTTCATGGATACGTACGAAACCGGGTTTGCCGGAGAGCCTTGCCAGCAGGTGAACATTGCCGGTATCGGCAGGGCTGAGGGCAAAGCATTGGTTGCAGAAGTTGTCGTTGCCAAAAGAAAGTTTCGTCTCGAGAAGAGGGTTGGCGGCTGAGGATGATAATTCGACTGCCGCAAAATCCACTTTGGCAGGACCAGATTGTTCTACAGATAGACAAAAAAAGGCTGTTCCGGCCAGCGCTGGAAATGGTTGAGCCAGAGTAACCCATTTATAGTTACGTCCAAGCCAATCATTGGGTTTCAAGCCGTCTTGTTCAATTATCCTGTCATTATCTTGTACCGGCAAGTCCATGGTACTGGCAACCGGCGTGGTCTCAATGGTATATTTTTCTAACCTGTTGGCAAAAAAAGCATAGACTGACCGCTCAGGAAATTTTTTGTTTGTTGTCCAGAGTTTTGCCTTATTCAGGTTTATAGTTGAAATCAAACGTGTATTTTCTTTTTTCATGGCCTTGGAAAGATTTGCCGGTATGAGATCAGGTTGCATCCAGAACAATGACACTGCAAAAAGACAGCAGACGACGATCAGGTGGAACCGCGTCATGGTCTGTTTTGAAAAAATTAATAAAAAAGAACCCAGGAAAAAGATCAGGCCCAACTGTGACCCGGGAGCGGCAAAAGGATTGGATAAATTGCGAAGGAAAGGGGCGACTTCGGGTAGTATTTCGTATGGCATTGCAAAATCTCGTTTTACAACGGGTAGATATATAAGAAGTACGGCAAAAGTCAACACGGGAATAACGCTGAGAAAAAGAAAAAACCAGCGGTTGACAGAGCTCGCTTTATCAAAAAAACGAGCCAGCAGAGGGATTGAAAGAGGAATGCCGACCAGCATCATTCTTCCACGCATTGCCGCACCGTCACAAAATGATGTGCTCGAACACGAGGTGGCGAGGATTGCAAGGATAATCAACAGGATCATTATGGAAATATAGCGATTGTCTCTGTCAAAAAATATTGTCCAGAGCACGATCCACAGGCTGCAGCCGATAATAGGTAATGCCGCGACAAATCCTTTGGTTCCCCCCAGGTATTCCAGCATACCAAACGGCTGATTAAAAAATCCCGTGGAAGTGTAGCCGGTTCCGGATTCGAACATATCGAAACTGATCTTTATATAAAAACCTCCAATAACACATGCTCCGAAAAGAAAGGTTGGGAACAGCCATTTTTTAAAAGCCGTTCGTTGAAATCTGTAGGCATTGAAAAGAAAAAAAACAGAGCCAATGGCACTTATGGGAAGAAATCGAACATGGAGCCAGGGCAGGCCAAGAGAGCAGATCATTGCGCCTGAAAGCGATAGTCGCGGCGATTTCTTTACTCCAAGGACACTGATTGCCAGAAAAAGTGTCAGCGTTGCCCCGGCGGTTTCCGGGAGTGCTCTGCTGGCATATATTCCCCATAATGTGCTGAGCCAGAATAACCCGCAGACGAGCAGGCTGGACCGTTGTCCCGCTCCAATCATCCGGCTCAGCAACAGCATGCCGCCACAACCTAACCCCGCGAGAATGCCAAGAACCAGATGACGCAGGAGCACTCCGCCGGGCACAGTAAAGGAGAGCAGAAAGGAGAGACCAAAAGGATGCCAGGAGTAATAATGGCCGCCTTTTGAATTGGGGGAGATGTGCATATAATCTTTGCCGCGGGTATCGACGATTAATTTCTCTTTTGTATCTAAATTATTATAAATATCCAGGTCATGGTCGTAATAAAGACTGTTGGCCTGAATGAGATAATGGCCTTCGTCACCACTATGGGGACCACAGGAAAGGGTGAAGTAATACCCTGTAGCCCAGAAAAACATCGACATGATAAAAATAACAAACAGAATCGATTTCAGAGGTGTCGCGTGTGGTTTAAGCGACTTTGTTGAAGGGAGAGCCGCCAGGCGGTACAAGACCAGAGAGAATATGAGTGCAGGAATATAGATCAGGAAATTGGTAATAAAAGGGTAGGGGACAAAGGGCCACAAAAAATAAAATACAAACGTTATTGGCAGGAACAGAAGTGGAACATACGCCCTTTGTCCGGTTTTTTCAGTTAATGCGTCACCAACATTGCGAGAGCGAAAATATCCATATACAGGGAGGGCAACGCTTAAAAACAGGCAAAGTGTGGAGAGCAATGGGTCGGGCCAGAGCCATACCCTCTCTCTCTCCGGCGCATAGAGCTGAACCGACAGGCTGTCAGCAAAAAAAAATAAGAAGACGGAAAACAAGACTGAGGTAATACTATAGATGGATAAATTCTTTTTTGAAAAAGTAATATTTTTTTTTGGAAAAGTAATGGAGGAAACCATCTGTTGTTCCTGGTTGGATTTATGCCGTAAGACTGGCAGGGATCTTTACTGATGAGCTCTTACGGGTTTGAGCACAATGCATTGCAGCTTGTGGATGGGGAGACTCGGAAAGTATTGGAAAAGGGGGGTGGAGCAGAGATATTGTAAGAGATCATTGGGCACACCTGCTGCGGACGATCGGCAAGCCTTATGTAGCACTAGTACATGGCGGCTTGCCGCCCGGAGTCTGCGCTTATCTATCTGTCCACATCAGGCGCACCCTGTGTCCTCTTACATCTCTTCCTTGATCTGACATTAGGTTGACGACCCTGTGATCAGTTACGAGATATTCAAATCAAATCGATCCCGACCTGCCAAAAAGAAAACAGAGGCGGCACTTGGCCCGTCTCTGTTCCGGATGATTGTTTTTTTTGTCCGGCAGGTTAATATATTACATTCCTGCGACTGCGCTGAACCATGCCTTTACCAGTGAAATCGGGCCACCGGCTGCAACCATTCCACCGACCAGGCTGGCAAGAGCCCACAGGCCGATAACTGCCCCGGCAGTATTTATGGAAATCATGGCACCGCGGGAAACCTCAGCGCGGGTGTCAACGGAAGTTTTTGTATTGGTTCTGGTTTTGGCGATGGTGTTTGTAGCGGTCATGATGTTTCTCCTTATATTTTTTTAAATCGTGTGTTCGTTCTTTAGTTTTTATGTAGCAATTACCGCGCCAGTTTAAAAATATCAGTAATATCAACTAGGAGCAATAAACAGGGGTGGAATCCTTTGCCATTTTGACACACTCTTCTGTCAGGATGACATAAAAGAGGGTTGTGAATACCTGCAAGAGAGATAAACTGGTATCCTCATTCGGCCTTTTGGGATAGCGTAGACTTCGAACCATGAAAATCTCCGACACCGGCATGGGCAGCCATGTCCTCCCCGGCGATTTTCGGATAAACCAGCATGGCTGGACCGGATTTTTAATGTCACAGCCACAACCAACGATGAAAATAGCCTGTAACGGCAGTGCGCTGTGGGCTATTTACGGATAAAACAGCATGTCCCGCAGGCACAACCAACGATGAAAATGTTCTATTTCAGGAGTACTCGTTTACCCGCAGAGCGCATAGCCGTCAACCAAACGCAAAAAGTCTACAATATCGCCGGATAGGGTATCGCAGGAGCTCACCCCCGGAGTCTACGCTTACCTGCGGGCGATTGGTGGCAAAAAGATCAACCGGTTTTGGGTGGGCACTGCCCACCAGCAGGAAGTGGATTATAATAATCCTGATTACGTACAAAGCTCAGCTTTTCACAACTCAGGGATAACATCGCTTGTTCTTCCGGATTGCAGGGCCCTGTGAATTCATCATTAATTCACTGGGTTCGTAATGCCCTCCGGTATTCAGCGATGGTATCCCTTGCATTCG
>DRKH01000438.1 GCA_011051825.1 Desulfobulbus sp. | reverse complement strand
TATACCGGCGACGTGGTTTGGACAAACCGGGTTGACGTAAAGGTTTCCCCAAAGACCATGTTTGCCGATTACCAGTACGACCAGTTGTTTGAAAGTGCGACGGAAAAGGCGGTTGAAACCCTGGTCGATGATTTTGCCCAGACCATGTAAAATTCTTACAAATTAACACGTTCTAACAACAAAAAGAGGGCTGGCCATCATCTTGATGACCAGCCCTCTTTTCTTCTTCCAGGTCAGGAATGTCTCTAATCCCTGCCCTGCCTTCAAGAATCTTTCTTTTCCCGCTGTGCATTCTCATATAAGGCCACAAAGTTAATCGGCTCCATGAGAAAGGGCATAAAACCACCGTCAACGGATATCTGGCTGGCTATCTGCCGGGTAAAAGGGAAGAGCATGAGCGGACAGTCAACAGCCATGACCCTCTCCATGTGCTCAGCCGGAATATTCTTCATCAGAAAGACTGCAGCATGCTCAATTTCCACCACAAACATCACCGTATCATCGGCTTTACTGTCAAGAATTTTGGCCGTAATATTAATAGTAACCTCATAATGGTCATCATCAATTTTCTGGTTGCTGAGCTGCAGGTTGAAATCGACCTTGGGTTCCTGATCTCGAGCCAGAAAAATACCCGGCGCATTGGGGCTCTCAAAGGAGAGATCCTTAACATACATCTTCTGCATCCGGAAAACCGGCATCTCTTCGGGATTAGCCTTCTGTTCACTCATCTTCTCTCTTCCTCAACTAGTTCAGTTTAATAAAAATTCACAACCCCAGATACACTTGGATAAACCAGCAGGCTCGACCAGGTAAGTGCAGACTCCGGGTTTTTAACGTCACAGCCACAACAACACATGAAAACTACCCGAAACAACATCGTTTCGAGCTCGATTTTCAGATAAACACCAATCTTTCGAAAAAGACTATCCTGTTACTGCAAGTTGTCTGTTCGCTGGTTGGTAATCAGGGGCACCTGCAACATCCTTAAGGATTGCGCAAAACTCAACCCAACCTACACAAATAGCCTTTACCACCATGTAGTGATAAGTTATAGAGCTTTTTCCTGTACGGTAATACCATGACCTCCACAATCATTTCTGGAGCATACCACTCATGGCGTGTACCGCTCAACTCATTTTTTCCCTGCCGCTGTGTCCGACACCAAGGTCTGTTTCAAAAACATGCCTGTATACGATTCCGGACATTCGGCAACCTTCTCCGGGGTTCCACTTGCAACAATCCTGCCTCCGCCGTCACCACCTTCGGGTCCGATATCGATTATATAATCGGCGGTTTTGATCACATCAAGATTATGCTCAATAACGATGACAGTATTCCCGCTGTCAACCAGGCGACCAAGGACCTGTAACAGGTATTGAATATCGGCCGGATGGAGACCGGTTGTCGGCTCATCAAGAATATACAGGGTCCTGCCGGTTGAACGTCTGCTCAACTCCTTGGCCAGCTTAACCCGCTGGGCCTCTCCTCCGGAAAGGGTTACCGAAGACTGCCCCAGGGTGATATAGCCCAGTCCCACATCATATACAGTCTGCAGCCGGTTCTTAATCGGGGGGATATTCTGAAAAAACTCCAGGGCCTCCTCCACGGTCATGGCCAGGATATCGGCGATGTTCCTCCCCCGGTACCTGATATCCAGCGTTTCCTGGTTGTAACGTTTGCCCAGACAGCGCTCGCAGGTCACATAGATATCCGGCAGAAAATGCATGGCAATCTTGATGACGCCGTCCCCTTCACAGGCTTCGCAGCGTCCGCCCTTGATGTTGAAACTGAAACGACCGATCTTGTAGCCCCGGGCCCTGGATTCAGGCAAGCGAGAGAGCAGTTCCCGGATCGGAGTCAACACCCCGGTATAGGTTGCCGGGTTGGAACGCGGCGTCCGGCCGATAGGGCTTTGATCAATATCAATAACCTTGTCGATATTGTCAAGCCCGGCGAGAACACCTTTGGCACCACGCCGGAGCCCCCCGTCCTGAAAAAAACGGCGGGCCTCCTTAAACAGCGTTTCAATAAGCAGTGAACTCTTACCTGAACCGGAAACTCCGGTCACACAAGTCATGACGCCCAGGGGAAAACGAACCGTCACCTCCTGCAGATTATTGGCTGTCGCGCCCTTGACGACCAGGCCGTGGGCCTTGCCCTTTTTAACCTTTCGCCGTTTTTTCGGTACCGCTATTTCAAGCCGGCCCGACAGGTAACCGCCGGTCAGGGAATCCGGACAGTCGAGCAGACCGGTGACATTGCCGGAGTACAAAATCTCGCCCCCATGGACCCCGGCCCCGGGTCCGATATCGAGCACATGGTCGGCAATGGCGATGGTGTCGGTATCGTGTTCAACCACGATCACGGTATTGCCGAGATCCCGCAGCCTGAGCAGGGTTTTAATCAGTTTATTATTGTCCCGTTGATGGAGGCCGATACTCGGCTCATCCAGGATATATAACACACCGGCCAGCTGAGAACCTATCTGTGAGGCCAGTCGAATCCGCTGGGCCTCACCACCGGAAAGGGTACCGGATTTTCGGTCCAGTGAAAGATACCCGAGCCCGACCCCCTGCAGGAAGGACAACCGTTCAAGCACTTCCTTAAGGATAGGTTCGGCAATAAAGGCCTC
>DRKH01000437.1 GCA_011051825.1 Desulfobulbus sp. | reverse complement strand
GATCACAGCATCAACAGTCGAAAAAAGAGAATGGGATTGTCGAGGAGCAGTCGTTTCCAGTAACGAGCAAACGGCAGAGAATATCGTTGTTCACAGGTGGGAATACTGTTTCGGGCCTGAGAGAGAACCTGCCTGCTGATCAGCTGCCTGAAGCCCAAGCAGATACAGTTGCCTTTTTTCGGTATTTTCAACTGCAGGGTCTGCCGGTTGCAACCCAGCTGCAGGGCCGCCCTTGCCCGGACAAAGTCTTCCCTGTCCGCACCCCAGAGGTTGGCCGCAAGCAGGCCATCTTCTGTCAGGAGCCTGCAGAGGTCGCTGAAAAATTTCGGTCGATACATGGGCTGGGCCATGGCATCGGCGTCAAAGATATCGATCAGGATAAGATTATACCTGTCCGCTGCAGTTTCCCGGCTGTCGCAGAATAATTCGGCATCCTGGTGATAAATGTGCAGATGTTTGCGGACGGGAACTCCGAAATGTTTCCGGGCCAGTTCTATAACGGCTTGTGATTTTTCAACCACATCAATCTGCAGCCGGGGGTGATGGTGGAGCAGAAAGTGGACAAGGGCGCCGCCGCCGAGCCCCAGGACGAGAATATGGTCCCGCGGACTGCTGAAGAGCAGGGCGGACATCATCCAGCGGGTATAGGCAAGCTGGAGGATATGCGGTTCCTGCAGGTTGATACAGCTTTGTCGTGACTCACCGGTAAAGCGCAGGCTGCGCAGGGGGTACTGATCGGAAACGACTAAGGGATGGTCACTGGTTGTTCCCTGGAAAACAATTTTTTCCATGTTTCAGCAGGTCAATAAAAAAGGCCGACAGGGCGGGTGTGTCCCGGCTTGTCGGCCTGTACCGTCTTCATGCACGATGAAGGTGTCAGCAACCACCTATTCCTCAACTACCACCTTTTGCCGGCGCTTTTGTCACGTCATCGGCTGAACCCATGATGGAACTGCGGGTCACCTTGATCCGGACATTATCGGCAATCTCCAGCGTAACCGCGGTGTCGGTCAGGCCGGTAATTCGCCCATAAATTCCACCGCCGGTAATGACCTTTTCGCCCTTTTTCAAGTTGTTGAGATAGGCCTGATGCTCCTTGGCCTTTTTCTGCTGGGGCCGGATGAGTAGAAAATAAAAGACAACAAAAATAAGGATAAGGGGCACAAAGCCGGCGATTCCTCCAGCAGCTCCTGTTGGTGCTGCTGCACCCTGTGCATAGGCAATTCCTGTCATTTGGGTTTCTCCCTGTTCAATAAAAGTTGAGTAGACACTGGTTCCAACCACACACGTAACCGTTTACCGGGATGTCATGCCCCTGGCATTACATCCAAATTGCAAACGTTTACCCACACACCAACGCCGATTTTATGGTTTACGACCGGCATAAAAAGCCCTGCGAAAATCCAAAAAGCGATCTGCAGCAATTGCTTCCCGCATTGAAGCCATCAGTGAACAGTAGTAGTGCAGATTATGGATACTGTTGAGCTGATAGGCCAGTATTTCACGACATTGAAAGAGATGCCGCAGGTACGCCCGGGAATAGTTTCGGCAGGTATAACAGGTACACTGTTCATCCACCGGCCTTTGATCGTCCCGATAACGACTGTTTTTTATAACAAGTCTGCCCGATGAAGTAAAGAGCATTCCATTTCTCGCATTCCGGGTGGGCATCACGCAGTCAAACATGTCAACTCCATGGTAAACGCCCTCCACCAGATCCTCGGGCGTGCCGACTCCCATCAGATACACGGGAAAATTCCCGGGCAGGTGCGGAACCGTGGCGGCAAGCATTTCCTGCATCAGATCCTTGGGCTCTCCCACGGAAAGACCGCCGATGGCGTAGCCGTCAAAGCCGATGTCGATGAGTTCTTCGGCCGATCGCCGGCGCATATCCGGATACATTCCACCCTGGACAATACCAAACAGGAGTTGTCCGGTATCGGATTGGGCGTCCCGGCAGCGCCTGGCCCAACGACCGGTTAATGCCGTTGCCTTATCCGCCTCCCGGCGGTCGGCCGGGTAGGGAATGCAGGTGTCCAGGACCATCATGATATCAGAGCCCAGGGCCTCCTGAACATGGACCGCATCTTCGGGGCTTAAAAAGAGGCGGGCCCCATCATGATGGGAGCGGAACTCAGCCCCTTTTTCCGTAATTTTGGCCAGCTCCTTGAGGCTGAAGATCTGAAACCCGCCGGAATCGGTGAGAATCGGCCGGTCCCAGTGCATGAATCCGTGCAGGCCGCCGAACTCTCTGATCAGCGCATGGCCCGGACGGATAAAGAGATGGTAGGTGTTGCCGAGAATAATCTGAGCCCCGAGATCAACCAGATTTTCAGGGGTAACGGCCTTGACCGTGCCCAGAGTGCCCACCGGCATGAAGACCGGGGTCTGGATCGTGCCGTGCTGGGTGGCGACTTCGCCGCATCGGGCCCTGCACTCGGTGGAGGAGGACAGCAGGCTATATGGTGAGGTTGTCATCGGATGCGGAGAATTTTTACTGTAAAGCCGAGGCATTTTCCGGCCAGAGGATGGTTAAAGTCCACCACCGCGCTGTTTTCTTTCAGTGCAGTGACAATACCTTCAATCTGTTCACCCTTGGGACCGGCTGCCTGCAGCAGGGCCCCTTCATTCCAGGCCTCGGGCGGTAGATGATCCCGGGGGATTTCAATCAGGGCCTCGGCGGTATGCGGGCCATAGCCTTTTTCCGGGGTCAGGGTTCCCTCACACTGCTCTCCTTCTTCCATTCCGGTCAACACTTCCTCCAGCCCGGGCATCAGTTCTCCGGAACCGTGGGTATAGGTCAAGGGTTCCTGGACGGAACTTGACTCAAGTATTTCTCCGTTCTCCAGAGTCAGGGTGTACTCTATGGAAACGATTTTACCATCTGCGATCATTTTTGGTCCTTTTTATGGTTCAGTCTACATTATCTGCTGTGGCTGGGACTTGAAAAATTCAAATCCTACGGCTTTCTGGTTCAGCCATGCCGGTTTTTGTCTCATCAATTCAGTTGCGTCCGCTCAGGGCCAGCTTCAGGCCAAGGCCGATCAGGATTGCCCCGGTCAGCCGGTCAAACCAGTGGCCGATCTGAAGAAAGCGGCGGCGTACGGAGCTGTGACCAAAGAGCAGGGAAAGGCAGGAAAACCAGAGGCCTGTAGCCACTGCCATGTAGAGACCATATCCGGCCTGGATGATGAGCGGGGTCGTCGGATCAATCACTACCGTAAACAGGGAGAGAAAAAAGAGCGTTGCCTTTGGGTTGAGTCCGTTGGTGAAGAAACCCGTGCGCAGGGCCTGCAGGATTGTCGGCAGGTTTTTTTTGTCCCGGGAAAACACTTCAGCGCTGTTCATCGGCCGGGCCCGGACGGCTTTGCTGCCGAGCCAGACAAGATACAGGGCACCGACTATTTTCATGACACTGAACAGGGCAATGGACTGGGAGACGATCAGGCCGATACCGAGCAGTGAGTAGCCGATATGAATTAAAATCCCGCAGCCGATACCTAAACTGGTCAACAGAGCGGTTCTCCGGCCGTAGGTGATGGACTGGCGGACAATGATTGCAAAGTCCGGTCCCGGGCTTGCCACTGCCAGCAGGTGGACAACGGCAATGGTCACAAACTGAGTAAGATAGGGATGCATTACTTGTATTTCAAGTTCAGGCGTTCTTGTTGAGCGAGCCCTTAGTCAGAAACTTGAGGTTGTATTTTTGGGGCCATCATAATCCGTTGCCATAAAAGATCAAGCCTGCTGCGCTGCCTGAGAAGGGACTCGGCAAGGTGGAGCTGGACCAGGGCCCGGTGCAGGTTCTGGTCCGGGCGCTGGATTTTGAAATATTTATTTCCGGCAAGATGATCCATGAAAAAACGCAGGCCGAGCTCAAAGCTGATCAACCAGGTTGCATCGATGAGCAGTTGCCGGTCTTTTGTGCCCAGCAGGCCGGAGGCCTGGCTGCAGTAGCCTTCCATAACCGCGGCAAAGCATTCTTCATCAAAGGAGGTTTCTTCGGGAGCTGCAATCTCCTCTCCGGCGGAGTTACAGCAGGAACGGAGACAATCGCCGAGATCGTGGAGGACAAGGCCGGGCATGACGGTGTCAAGGTCGATCAGGCTGATTGCTGTATCGGAATCAGCGGCAAAGAGAAAGTTTGCGACCTTGGGATCGCCGTGGATTATTCCGCTGGTTAACTCTGATCGGTGAAGTTGAAGGATATCCGACCGATCACGGAATCGTTCAATTTGATCCGCACACCATTGCTCCCGGGTTCGGAGCGGTGGTGGCCGGTGCCTGCAGATGGTGTCATAATCGGCCAAATATTGGCTGGTCACATGAAAGCCGGGCAGAGGATTATCCAGGTCGGCTGGGTCAAGGGTGGAGAGCAGCAGGTGAAAGCAGCCCAGCAGCCGGCCGATTTCCCTGGCCTGAGCAGGTGTTTGCAGTACCGTTACTGTGCGGGAATCGTTGATATAGGAGAGCATCCGCCAATGGTTGCCCCGGTGGTCGATGAAGGTTGCCTCACCGTGTGGGGAATGCAGAAGTTGCGGTATCCGGATGGATGTATCGTTCTTTTTTTTCAACTCCTGCTGCAGGTGGCCGGTGACCCGCTTCAGGTTGGCCGTGACCAGGGCCGGGTCGGAAAAGACGGCCCGGCTGAGCTTCTGGAGAATGGCGAATTTCCCGGAAGAAAACCGGACCAGCCAGGTATCGTTGACGTTCCCGCCGCCGATGGGGGTAATTCCCCGGATTTCCTGATCAGGAAAAAAGAAGGAGGCGGCCTGCTGCTCAGGCTTCACGATTTCTTTTTCCAGGCAGTATACTTCTCAGCGCTGTCAATGGCCCGTTCAACCGGGTACTTATCCCCATTGATGGCCATTTTCTTTTCAGCTGCGGCCAGGAGATCAACATCGAGCTGGTCACTTAACCGGCACAGGTAGATCAGTACATCGGCCATCTCCATGGCAACGGCTTCCTTTGCCTCTGTTGAGAGGGCGCGACTTTGAACCTGAGTCAGCCATTGAAAATGTTCCACCAGTTCACCGGCTTCGACCACCAGAGCCGTGGCCAGATTTTTCGGGCTGTGGAACTGTTCCCAGTTTCGGTCATCGGCAAAGCTGCGGATGGCCCGGATAAGGTGATCTAAAGAGTCGGACATGCAGGGCAAAGGGAAAAAGTAAAAAAAACGTAACTCATTTGCTCAGGGGACAAGAGTTACAAGGAAATCCTCCGGCATCATTGTGGATGCCGGAGGAGCAGGAAAAAAGTTATTCAGCTCGCAGGACAACATACTGGCTGTACTCACCAGCCCTGACCCGCAGAAGAACCTGTTTCGGGTTTTTTGATTTGGCAACGACCTGTTGGAGTTCTTTCAGGTTGCTCACCGGCTTCTTGTTGACTTCTTCAATAAGCTGTCCGGCCTGCAGGCCGACCCGTCCGGCCGGGCTGTTCGGATCAACACCGGCAATCAGTACGCCCTGATTCTTTTGGTACCCGAACTGCTCAGCCAGTTCCGGAGTCAGATTCTGCAGCGAAAGACCCATGTCGGCCAAGG
>DRKH01000436.1 GCA_011051825.1 Desulfobulbus sp. | reverse complement strand
CCCGAAAACCACAGAGAAAGAAACGTTCCGCTCCGTCCGGGGCCAAAACGCTGCCCAAAAAAAAGGCGGAGTCCAAAAAAACGAAACAACCGGAAAAAACGGAAGAGTCGGAAACGCAGAAAGAGGCCAAACAGCAGAAAGAGACGAAACAGCCGGAAGAGACGAAAGTGACCGGGGATGTACCGGAGACGGATGCTCCCCGAAAGAAGGCTTCTTCAAGGGGCAGGCAGGGCGGACAGCGGAAGAAACAGTCCAAATCCGCAGGGGCCGGGTCCGGACGGCAAAAAGATGAGGACCGGGCTGAGGCACGGAAAACGCCGGAGAAAAAAGGGCTGATCAAACTGCTGATCAATGCGGAAGAACCCGAGGAATGCCGTATCGCCCAGGTGGAAAACGGCCGTCTGGATTCCTACCACGTGACCACCGTGGTACGGGAACGGACAAAAAATAATATTTACAAGGGCCGGATTGTTGCGGTTGAGGCCAACCTGCAGGCGGCTTTTGTTGAGATCGGTACCGATCGTAACGGCTTCCTACCCTTTAATGAGATCCATCCTGAATATTTCCGGGAGGATGTCGGTGAGCGGGATCGCAAGCTCATCTCCCAGCACCAGTGGAAAAAACTGAAAATTGAAGATGTGGTCAAAAAGGGCCAGGAAGTGCTGGTCCAGGTGGTGAAGGAGGTGACCGGAAACAAAGGCGCCAACATGACGACCTACCTTTCCCTGCCCGGTCGCTGCCTGGTGCTGATGCCCGGGAGTGACAGCGCCGGTATCTCGAGGAAGATTGTCGGTGAGGAACGCAGATCCGCCCTGCGGGAAATAATGAGTAACTTCTCCATCCCCGAAGGCATCGGTTATATTATCCGTACGGCCAGCGCCGATATTACCAAAACCGCGCTCCAGAAAGATCTGCGTTATCTGCTCCGGCTCTGGAAGGAGATCAAGAAGCGGGGGCAGACCATGAATGCCCCTGCCCTTATCTATGAAGAGCAGGATACGGTGGTTCGTTTTCTGCGCGATCATTTTGTCCCTGAAATCAGTGAGATTCAGGTGGACACCGAGGAATCCCTGGAGCAGGTGAATCAGTTCGTCGAGCTGCTGCCGGCAAAACAGAAAAAGGTTCGGGTCAAGCTGCATCGCGGGGCAAAGCCCATCTTCAATCAGAACAATATTGAAGAACAGATTGAGTCGATCTATAAACCTCAGGTGCCGCTGCCGTCGGGTGGTTCCATTGTCATCGATCCGACCGAGGCCCTGGTGGCCATTGATGTAAACTCCGGCCGAACCTCAAAAAACGGGGATTTCGAAGAGACAATATTCCAGGCCAACATGGAGGCGGCAGTTGAACTTGCCCGTCAGCTGAGGTTGCGCGATCTTGGCGGTCTTATCGTGGTCGACTTCATTGATATGCGCAATAAGAAGCATATACGCGAAGTCGAAAAGCAGGTCAAGGCCAGCATGAAGAGGGACAAGGCCAAGGTCGATATCAGCAGGATATCCCGCTTCGGCCTGATGCAGATTTCCCGCCAGAAAATGGGGGCGCCCATTGAGAAGGGCAGTTATCTGACCTGTGAACATTGCCAGGGCCGCGGAGTCGTTAAATCCGTCGAGACCCAGGCCCTTTATTATCTGCGGCGGATCCAGACCGGTATCCTTCGTAAAAAAATTCAACGGGTGGAATGTCGGCTGCCGCTGGACGTTGCCAATTATCTGCTCAATAAAAAGCGGAAGGAACTCGGCGACCTTGAGGCCAGGCACCATGCCTCCATTGACATTATCCCGCGGCCGGAGATGAAACCCGGTGACAACCGGATTGAATTTCTCCAGGCCCACTAACAGCCCGGGGATAGTGCTAATGCGGGCTCCTGTGCCTGAAAATTTTCTCGGAGTCTGCGCTTACCTGTTCAAGCAGATCGATCAAACCCGACCTGAAGCTGAGCACGATATTGTCCACCTTATTTAATCTCTGTTCCTGAAACAACGAAAAATCCTTGCGCTCCGCAAAGAGATGCGCTATGAATGCAAGCCGCAGTGTGCGCCTGTAGCTCATCTGGATAGAGTATCGGACTACGAATCCGAGGGTAGCAGGTTCGAATCCTGCCAGGCGCACCATGAAATATCAAGCACTTAGCTCTTTTTGAGTTAAGTGCTTTTTTATTGCGCGTGAGACTCTGTGTGTGAAAATCTTCTCGCACGTTCAAGAACCATCATTGCATCAATTTCTGTATTGCCTAAACTGTGCAAATACATCTCCGTTGTTGAACGATTCTCGTGACCGAGAACTCGTTGGATAGCGCCAAGCGGTACCTGATTATTATCCATCATTGATGCACTTGCATGTCTCAGTGCATGATAATGAAAGTAGGACAAGGCTGAAACCAGGATAAATAAAAAAAATGTATATTGTCTCATTCTCTTTCAGCTGGATAAATATTAACAAATAAGTTATTTTTTTATTGAAAATATTAATGTATTCATTAATAATATTTAAATGTAATTAACATATTGGTTAATATTATGAAGCCTCAGCATAAGCGATTAATTCGAGAACAGCTTGAAACGACACTTGAAAAACTTTCCTGTCTGCGGAGTCTGCAGAGACCGGCTAAAGGGTGGCTGCGAGCGATCAGGGAAGGGCTGGGGATGTCCGGGAAACAATTTTCCAGACGTTTAGGCGTATCGCCCCCCAGAATTTCAGCTCTTGAAAAAGATGAACTCAGTGGTTCCGTCAGCTTGAAAACAATGCGCCAGGCCGCCGAAGCACTGGACTGTGTTTTTGTATATGCAGTCATTCCACGGGAAAGCCTGACCGATACTGTTCGTAAGCGTGCCCGATCCCTGGCTGAAAAACGACTGGCACGAGTCTCCCATTCCATGCTGCTTGAAGCGCAACAACTCACGGATGATGAGCAGCAGAATGCCTTTGATGCAGAAGTAGAAGAGCTGGTTAGAAACATGCCGAAAGAATTATGGAATGATCATCATGCAGTTTGATTACCCGCCAGGGGCAACACCTCTTGACCGTGATGAGGCTGAAGGCCTGCTTCTTCCTCATATTACTAACCGTGGAGAACTCGACCGCTGGGAACAGGAGAATATTACGGAGGCAGAAACGTGGGCCTTTCGACGCAAACCACGCAATTTTCTCAGCGTCGACTACTCCTGTCTGCTTCATAAACGAATGTTTGGTAATGTCTGGAAATGGGCAGGAACGTTTCGTACAAGTGACAAAAACATTGGGGTGGCGTATTGGT
>DRKH01000435.1 GCA_011051825.1 Desulfobulbus sp. | reverse complement strand
TGTTCGAGTAGCACCAGTACGTTTCACAGTCTTAAATGAACAAATCTAAGGCACTCCTGAACAGTTACAGGCTGCGGTATTGTGTAAATTGTGTCCTTATCTGAATAGTTACAATAAAAAAAGCATTGGCATCGGATCGTGGAGATGGGCTGCGGACGGAATCCTCCTCCCTGTCTTCCGAAACCGGAAACCAAATATAAAACGGATTCCCCACAAAACTCAACCTGCCGAAATCGGGCCGAAGATTGCGGCCAACCTGAAAAATAGAACTATATGTACCAGTTTTCTCCCGGAAAAAGGACAAAAAAAAACCCGCCGGTTTTTACCGGCGGGCTGAACGAAAATGTATTTCTCCGTCAGGTCAGTCTAACCTATGCAGCACAGGCGGCCCGGGGCAAAACCGCATCTGAACGCTTGGAGCGGAAAAGTGGGAGCCGGCTTCCGGCGGTCCGGGTTTCACGGATGGCCTTACGATGGGTTCCGGTCCCTCTTCTCTGATACTTCACATATTCCCAGCAGGTTGGATTGTCGACAATGGCCTGCATCAGGTCAAGATGGAGACTGTGTCCGGAGCGGTTGGCAACGACATGTCCGAGAACCGGACCACCTAAAAGAACCATATCGCCAATCAGATCAAGAAGTTTATGGCGAACGAACTCATCATCAAACCGCAGTCCGTCCTCGTTCAGGATGGACCGTCCGTCCCAGTGAATGGCAATCACATTGTTCAGGTTGCCCCCTTTGGCGAGCCCGCTCTTCCAGAGCTGTTCAACCTGTTCGACAAAGCCAAAGGTTCTGGCCCGGGCTATTTCCCGACAGAAACGCTTACGGGTGACTTCAACGCTGTAGGTCTGCTCATTGATTAAGTTATCATCAAAATTGATTCGACCGGTCACTTTGAAACCGTCATACGGCTCGATACGGATACTTTTTTCACCGCTGGTCACGCTGATCGGGCTGGTGATACGGAGAATTTTACGCAGGGCATGCTGTTTTTTCCGTCCGCCGCGTTTAAGCAGATGTATGAACGGTCCGGCACTTCCATCCATGATCGGGACTTCATGGCTGTCTATATCTATATGAACATTATCAATACCTGATCCACGCAGAGCGGCCAGCAGATGCTCGGTAGTGGAAATTTTTGCCTGGCCCTGCCCGATGGTGGTTGCCAGGGTGGTATCCACGACCTTGTCCATGTGGGCGGGAACAGCGTTTTGCCCCTTGATGTCCGAGCGAAAAAAACTGATGCCGGCATTTGCCGATGCAGGCCTGAGTGTCATGTTTACAGCCCGCCCCGTATGCAGACCGATACCGCAACAGGTAACCGGTCGTTTCAAAGTGTACTGATGAGGTTCAATATATGAGGCCATAATATTTCCTGTGTAAAAAAGAGGTTGACTGGATCATTGTCTTTTTCTTTGCAAATATTGCACCAGCTCCCGAAAAACACGGGACGCCAACCATGGCCAACAAAATTATATCTATATTTCAACATGTTATAAAAGCAGGGCTCCGGAAATCCATCCGTGAGCACACCGACAACGACCGTGTCAAAATGAACACAATTTGCAAATATTCTACAAACTGTTGATTATTCGACACATCTGATAACCCTTCTTAATGAGAAGCTTTTTTATCATTCCCCTCTCTGACCGTCTCCAGAACCATGTCGGTAAACCGCCCCGGCAGTTCTACTTCAAGCCGGATTCCATACACAGGAACATCAAAGTCGGCCCGGGCGAGCTTGACCATATCCTTTTCGGTGGTCACGATACAGCGGGCACCAGCCCTGCGCACCTGTTCTCTAATCCGGCGGAAATCCTCCTTTTTGTAGGCATGATGGTCACTCAGAACCAGAAAGTCAAGAGGCAATAAACCGCAGTGCCGCACCGTCATTCTAAACGACTCAGGACGGGCAATGCCGCAGAGCCCAAAGCACGAGTCAAGCTCCGGTGGTTCCTCCCCAAGCAGGGTGAACGTGCCCGCTCCTTCATGCCTGACATAACCAGCTACCCGGTTGCTGCCGGTATAGACTGTTTTGCCGGGAAAGCGCTCCTGCAGAAGATCGGCAAACCGTGCAGCCCGCTCGCTATTGTCTGGGTTCACCCCGGTCAGCACAAAACAGGAACTCCGCCAAAGGGCGGAGACAGGTTCACGCAGATCACCGCCGGGAAAAATTCGCGAGTTCCCGGCCAGGAAGTCCGCGGCAAACAGAACAATATCCAGATCTCTGCCAACGGCCATATGCTGAAAACCGTCGTCAAGAAGCAGCACATCAGCTCCCATTTCAACTGCCCGCCGGGCCGGTAATTTCCGGACAACACCGGTGAGCACCGGCACACCGGGCATTGTTTCAGCCAGCAGACGCGGCTCATCACCGACGAAATCCGCAGACAGCAGGATCTGCTCACCATCGGAGACCACGTTGACCGGTTCTTTTGTTGCCCCGCCATACCCTCGACTGACAACGGCCGGTCTGAAACCGTTTTCCACCAGCAACCGGGCAAGCCTCTGCACCATCGGCGTTTTCCCTGTTCCACCAAGGGTCAGATTTCCGACACTGATAACCGGAACCGGGAAGGATGTCGTCTTGAACAGGCGGCGCTGATAACAACTCTCCCTGAACCGCATGATTGTACCGTAGAGGGGGGAAAAAGGCCTCCCCAGATTAAAAAGCAGTTCTCTTTTCATGCATTTCCTCCGTCATCTGCGCCTGTTGTCAACGGCCGGATACGGTAAAAACTTAGTTGGTGCCTGTAAACAAAAAAATTATATGACTGGTCACAGGATTTGTAACTATCTGTTTTCATATACCTTAAACCTGTAAGTGATCAGGGGTGCCGTAGATTCGTGCAGGCGCGACTGGCCGCAGGTAAGCGGAGCGGAGCGGAGACTCCGATAGCCCCTCTATGCGGGCAGTCGCGACCGTGCGAAGAGGTAAGCGAGGGACGAGACTCCGTGCGGTGCCCCTGAACACTTACAAAATTATTCATGAGCCTGTTGACTAATGAGGATTTTCGTTCAAGGTCAAGCCATACAAAAAATTTTACCACAGACATACAGTTGATATTCCAAGGATAAATTTTTTCTATCACGCAGAGATTGGGCAAAAATACCATTAATCAACGGGCTCATTCATACCCCATCCGACCCATCAGGGTAATTTCTTTTTTTACATGGCCTCATTTTTTTGCAGTGCAAATTTCCCCCGATGAAGTATGAAGGGAGAATATTTGAGAGGTATTTTCCTCTTCAGTTGCAGGGAGTCTTGAAAAATAAGTATTTCATCGGGCGGTGCTGCTTCTTGACGGGATGACGAGTTCAAGTCGTGCGTTATACTTTATGTGCGTTATACTTTATAACAGTCATATACCCGGCCAGGGATACCGGGCTGAGCATCACCCGGAGATTGGACGAGGATGGCAAGCTCGCCGGATCCTGAAATACAATTTTTCAAGACTCCCTGAAATCAAAATGAGCTACAAGGAGGTTCAGACGTGAAGATGCATCACAAACTGCTGACAATGATTGCCGCAGCTGCCCTGACTGCAGGTATGGCTGCAGGGGCCATGGCTGCCGACACCATTAAAATCGGCGTTGCCGGTGCCCACAGCGGCGACCTTGCCTCATACGGGTTGCCGACGGTTAAGGCTGCGGAACTGGTTGTTAAAGACATCAATGCCAAGGGTGGAATCAACGGCGCCAAACTGGAACTGCTGGTGGAAGACGATGTCTGCAAGCCGGAAGTGGCCACCAACACCGCCACCAAGCTGGTCAGCCAGGGGGTCAATGTTGTCATCGGGCATATCTGCTCCGGCGCAACCAAGGCCGCGCTTCCCATCTATCGGGACGCCGGCATCATCGTCATGTCGCCTTCCGCAACGGATTCCAGCCTGACCCAGAGTGGAGATTACCCCAACTTCTATCGAACCATTGCTCCCAACGATGCCCAGGCCCGAACAGAGGTGGATTTTGCCCTGAATACCCTGAAAGTAAAAACCATCGCCATCATCCACGATAAAGGCGATTATGGTAAGGGGTTTGCTGAGGATGCCAAAAAGTTCATCGAACAGTCAGGCAAGGCCAAAGTAGTGCTTTTTGAAGGCATTACCCCCGGGGCTGTTGATTACTCCGCCGTTGTCCAGAAGATCAAACGTTCCGGCGCCGAAGCGGTTATTTTTGGCGGCTATCATCCCGAAGCCTCCAAAATCGTCACTCAGATGCGGAAAAAACGAATGACCACCATTTTCCTCTCCGATGATGGCGTAAAGGATGATACGTTCATCAAAGTTGCCGGAAAATATGCCGAAGGCGTCTATGCTACCGGACCGGCCGACGTATCCAGCAATCCGCTGACCAAGGAATACCACGATAAATATCAGCAGGCCTATGGGTCCGAGCCCGGAGCATTCTTTGATAATGCCATTGCCGCCTCCCTTGCCCTGACCAATGCTCTGGCCAAGGCGGGCTCCACCGATGAGGCAGCCATTGCCAACGTCCTGCACACTGAAGATGTTGCCACCCCTTTCGGCAGTATCCGCTTTGACAGCAAGGGCGACGCTATTGGAATCGGCTTTGTTGTCTATCAGGTAAAAGACGGTCAATACGTTCAGATTCAATAACGTCTTCGACAACAATATTTTGCATCCGGTACGGTTCGAACCGTACCGGATGTTTTTTTTTGCTGAAACAGTGTAAGCTGATTATATGGACTATTTTATAGAACTCTTCTTCAGCGGCCTGACCCGGGGCTCAATATACGCACTTATCGCCCTTGGCTACACCATGGTCTATGGCATTATCGGTCTGATTAATTTTGCCCACGGCGAGATTTACATGATCGGAGCCTTTACCGCCCTGATCGTTTCCACGGTACTCTCCATCTTTGGATTCCCATTACCGGCCATCATCATCCTGACCCTCCTTGCCTCGGCAATATGGGCTGCAGCCTATGGATATACCGTAGAAAAAATCGCCTACCAGCCCCTGCGTAATGCACCCCGACTGTCACCGCTGATCTCGGCCATCGGTATGTCCATGTTTCTGCAGAATTATGTTCTGCTGGCACAGACCCCGGATTTTCTTCCCTTTCCGGCCCTGATTCCGGACTTTGACTTCATGGAGCCCTATGCCGCCACCATCGGTTCCTCCGACCTTGTCATCCTGGTGACCACCGCCGTGGTCATGCTGCTGCTGACCTGGCTGATCAAATTCACCCGGACCGGCAAGGCAATGCGGGCTACGGCCCAGGATCGCAAGATGGCCATGCTGGTCGGCATCAACGTCGACAACGTCATATCCATCACCTTTATCATCGGTTCCGCACTTGCCGCCATCGGCGGCCTGCTCATTGCCGCCCATATCGGCCAGATCAACTTTTACATCGGCTTCATTGCCGGGATCAAGGCCTTTACGGCTGCAGTACTCGGCGGTATCGGATCCATTCCCGGCGCGGTTCTGGGCAGTTTTATTCTCGGACTGACCGAGGCCTTTGCCACCGGCTATGTCTCCAGCGACTATGAAGATGTCTTTGCCTTTTCCCTGCTGGTCCTGATCCTGATCTTCCGACCGGCCGGACTCCTCGGCAAGGCAACCATAGAAAAGGTCTGACCCAAGCCCGATAAAGGACAAGGCATTTACAACGTCTTCAGAAGAAAAAAACACCTCATGATTTCTTTAAAAGATATTCAAAAAGGACTGCTGGTCAGTCTCTGGTTTGTCTTTCTGACCTTCCCCCTGCTGGTGATCAAGGTCAACCCGATAGAGCGGGTGATAACCTGGAGATGGTTCAACATGCTGTGGATCGCGCTCGGCAGTTTCAGTTGTTACCTGGCCGTTAAAGCCTATAAAGCCAGACAGCTCTCCCGTCAAAAAAGGATCAAACAGGGAGTGATCAAAGAACGTACCGCCTGGAGCGGACGCATCCTTAAAGAGCCGGGAATCTACATCCCTTTTCTCATCGCAGTCGGCCTGTTTGCCCTGGTCTTTCCATGGATTTTTTCAACCTACCAGACCAATATCATGGTCACGGCCCTGATGTACATTGTTCTGGGCCTGGGCCTGAATATCGTGGTTGGAGTGGCGGGTCTGCTGGATCTTGGTTATGTGGCGTTTTATGCCGTCGGCGCCTATTCCTATGCCCTTTTAAACCTGCATTTCGGCCTTGGTTTCTGGACGGTACTGCCCATCGGCGGACTGCTGGCCGCAAGTTTCGGAATCCTGCTCGGTTTCCCGGTCCTGCGACTCCGCGGTGACTATCTGGCCATCGTTACCCTGGGTTTTGGCGAGATCATCCGCCTGATCCTTGAGAACTGGAACGATTTTTCCCAGGGCCCCAGCGGGATAGCCAATATTCCCAGACCCGGCCTCTTCGGCATGCACCTGTCGCTGGATCAATCCATCACCTATCTCTACTATCTGGTGATCGGCATGGTATTGTTCACCATATTCGTGGTCAACCGGTTGCAGAACTCCCGTATCGGCAGGGCCTGGTTTGCCCTGCGCGAGGACGAGATCGCCTGCCAGGCCATGGGGATCGACAAGACCCGGACCAAGCTCACGGCCTTTGCTCTCGGGGCCACCTGGGCCGGAATGGTCGGGGTGTTTTTTGCCGCCAAAACCACCTTTGTCAATCCGGCCAGTTTTACCTTTCTCGAATCGGCCATCATTCTCTGTATCGTTGTTCTCGGCGGCATGGGGTCGATCATCGGGGTTATTCTCGCTGCTCTGATCCTGATTCTTCTGCCTGAATATTTACGGGCGTTTTCCGACTATCGGATGCTTGCCTTCGGCGCCGTCCTGGTGACAATGATGATCTTTCGCCCCCAGGGCCTCATTGCCAATGTCCGCCGTATCTATACAATTCCTGAAGAATAACCGAAAAGACATGGAACCCTTACTCAACATAACCGGCCTGACCATGGATTTCGGCGGCATCAGGGCCCTTGACAACCTGGACCTGCGTGTACAACAAGGTGAGATTGTTGCCCTTATCGGCCCAAACGGTGCCGGCAAAACCACCTTTTTCAACTGCCTGACCGGCATATACAAACCCACCGCGGGCGAACTGCTGCTTACCCCTCCGGGTCGAAAAACCAGTCGTTTAAACGGATTAAAACCCAACAGAGTGACCCAGCATGGACTGGCCCGGACCTTTCAGAACATCAGGCTGTTCCCCAACATGACCGTACTTGAAAATGTGATGATCGGCCGTCACTGCCGTACCCGGGCCAAGGTCCTGGGTGCTATTTTCCGGAACCGCAAAACAGTTCAGGAGGAAAAGGAAATCGTGGCCCTCAGCCTCTCGATCCTGAAAAAAATCGGTCTGTACGACTTTCATGACGAGTTTGCTAAAAATCTGCCCTATGGTGCCCAGCGCCGCCTGGAGATAGCCCGGGCACTGGCGACCGATCCTCTTCTTCTCCTTCTCGATGAACCGGCTGCAGGCATGAACCCGCAGGAGACACATGAGCTTGATGAACTGATCACTACCATCCGTGACGACGGCCTCTCCATCCTGCTCATTGAACACGACATGAAACTGGTCATGAGCCTGTCTGATTATATTTTCGTCATGGACTATGGAAAGAAAATTGCCGAGGGTGATCCCGAGGCGATCCGCAACAATCCGGCAGTCATCAAGGCCTATCTCGGCGAGGACATAGACGATGCTTGAGCTCAACAGTATCAGCACCTTCTACGGCAACATCCAGGCCCTGCATGATATCAGCCTCAGGGTTGAAGAGGGAGAAATCATCACCCTGATCGGAGCAAATGGCGCCGGAAAATCCACCACCCTGATGTCAATCAGCGGAATAGCTCCGCCACGGACCGGAGAGATCCTGTTTAAGGGCAAACCGATTCACGAGTTAAGCGCCAATAAAATTGTGGGCCTGGGGATCTGTCAGGTCCCGGAAGGACGCCATATCTTTCCCGACTTGACGGTTGCCGAGAACCTGGACATGGGAGCCTTTCTTCGCAGTGACAAAAAACAGATCGAAAAGGATCTTACATATATTTACGACCTCTTTCCTATTCTACAGAAACGACGGAATCAGCCCGGAGGCAACCTGTCCGGCGGGGAGCAGCAGATGCTTGCCATCTCCAGGGCCCTGATGGCAAGACCGCAGCTGCTGCTGCTGGATGAACCGTCCATGGGACTGGCCCCACTTGTGACCAAGCAGATTTTTGATATTATTAAAAAAATAAACCGGGAACATAATACAACCATCTTTCTGGTTGAACAGAATGCCAACCTTGCACTCAAGGTTGCAGACCGGGGCTATGTACTTGAAACAGGCAGAATCACCCTCCATGACAAGGCCTCGACCCTGCTGTCCAACGAGGATGTACAAAAGGCGTATCTCGGGATATAGGTATGCTGAGTTCTGAGTTCTGAGTTTTGAGTTCGGAGTTTTGAGTTCTGAGTTCGGAGTTTTGAGTTTTGAGTTCGGGGTTTGCGGTTGAAAATCACAGAAATTTTGTTTTCCGTCTGCCGGGGTGCAGATGGATAAACGTACGCATGTACACTCATTATATCCTCTAACAGAAAGGAGCAGACAATGGATCCCGAACAGCTTATGGAGTCTCTCTCCGAGGAACTCCATGCAACTCTACAGGCAATGGCCAAGACAAAAGATCTTGATGAAAAAAGAAAATACAGTGAGATAATCCATAACCTGACGCAGTCCCTGGGCATTTTTCTTAAACTGGCCAGTGACATGATGGGCCTTGATCTCGACGAATTTGATGAATTCGATGATTACGATACAGAGTAATCCAATCCAAGCATGGAACATAAGGGCAGAGAAGTGAAAGAAATTAAAGTGGGAGTCATCGGTGTCGGCTACCTGGGCCGTTTTCACGCCCAGAAGTACGCAGCCATGGAAGGTGTCCAACTGGTCGGGGTTGTTGATCTTGACCCGGACCGGGCCGAACAGATCGCCGGCGAATGCGGGACGAAAGCCTTCACCGACTACCACCTGCTGCTTGAGCAGGTGGATGCGGTCAGTATCGTGGTTCCCACCAGTTACCACCATGAGGTGGCAAAGGACTGTATTGCCCGGTCCGTTGATCTGCTGGTGGAAAAACCCTTTACCACTACTCTGGCCGAGGCGGACGAACTGATCGAACTGGCCGATGAAAAAAACCTGATCCTCCAGGTCGGCCACCTGGAACGTTTCAATCCTGCGGTGCTGGCCATGCAGCCCCTGCTCACCCACCCGCTGTTTATTGAAGCCCATCGGATATCGGTCTTTAAAAACCGGGGCACGGACGTTGATGTTATCCTGGATCTGATGATCCATGACATCGACATTATCCTCTCCATTATCGACTCACCGCTGCAGACCATCCATACGGTCGGGGCGCCGGTTATCACCCCGTTGACCGATATTGCCAATGCCCGCCTTATCTTTGAAAACGGCTGCACCGCCAATGTAACGGTCAGCCGGATTTCCATGGACAACATCCGGCGGATGCGTATCTTTCAGCCGGGCCAGTACCTGTCGGTGGACTTCAGCAAAAAAGAGGTCATGTCCATCCGGCTCAAGCAGGGCGTTCAGAACAATCAACCGCTGCCCGACATCTCCAAATACGGGTTCCCGGATCAGGATGCCCTTGAGCTTGAGCTCCGGGACTTTGTAACCAATGTCCGCAAACGATCCAGGCCGGTGGTTTCCGGGATCGAAGGAAGAAGAGTGCTGGCAATTGCCCTTGAGGTTGTTGATCAGATCAAAAAGAACAGGGAACGGGTAGAGGAAATGCTCGGCGCTGATGCCAACTTTTCCGGACTCGACCTGCCTGAAATCGACAGGTAGACTCTCTTGACGCGCCCCTTCCCTTCCGAGCGAAAAAAACAGGTCATGATCGTGACCGGAGAGGCTTCCGGTGATATGCATGGGGCCCGACTGGTCCGAGCCATGCTGGCCCGGAATCCCGCCCTCACCTTCTGCGGCATGGGCGGAGATGCACTTGCTGGAGCAGGAGTGGAAATCCTTTACGATGCCGCCAAGCTTGCGGTTGTCGGTATCACCGAGGTCATCAGCCATCTCGGCGATATTCTTGCCGCCCGCAAAGCGCTGATCCAGCGCATGCAGAATGACCCCCCGGATCTGCTTATCCTGATCGACTACCCCGACTTCAACCTCCTGCTGGCGGCAAAAGCAAAAAAACTCGGCATCCCGATATTCTATTATATCAGCCCCCAGGTCTGGGCCTGGCGCAAGGGACGAACCAGAAAAATCGGCCGACTGGCCGACCGGATCGGGGTGATCCTGCCCTTTGAACAAGACTTTTATGCCGGTTACGGAGTTACGGTCGACTTTGTCGGCCATCCTTTGATGGATGGGGTCCGGACCACCATGACCAGGGAGGATTTTTTTGAACAGCATGCTCTTGCCGCCGACAATACAATTATCGGCCTGCTGCCGGGGTCACGGAGCAAGGAGATCCGTAACCTGCTGCCCGATTTTCTGGCAGCGGCCGGACGGGTATCAGACAGAATCGATAAAAACTGTACCTTTCTTCTCCCCCGGGCCTCCACGGTCCCCCTTTCCCTGCTCAGGGAAAACGGCCTGGCCGAATATGAAAACCAGCTCGATATCCGGGTCATTGATGAAAACCGCTACGACCTGATGGGAGCCTGTACGGCCGTGGTCGCCGCCTCCGGCACCGTCACTTTGGAGCTTGCCATTCTCGGCATCCCGACCGTGGTCACCTACCGGGTTTCTCCACGAACCTATCGCCTGGGCAGGTTGCTGGTCCGCAATGTTGAGTTTTTCTCGCTGGTCAACCTGATCGGGGGACGGCGCATTATCCCTGAACTGCTGCAGGATGAGGTCACCCCGCAAGCCATTGCCGACCAACTTGCACCACTGCTCCAGGATCAACAGGCTCGCCGGGAAGTCCTCATGGGCTTACAAGAGGTTCGTGAGCGGTTGGGAAAACCCGGGGCCTCGGACCGGGCTGCAGATATCGCCCTGGAAATGCTGGCCGAGAGTTAAACGGCGACGTAGAACACATTGCCGGTTCTCAACCCGAGTCGGCAGCTGCTCATCACAGACCCTCGGGAAGAACATCAACTTTACATTGCCTCGCAGGCTTTGTCGAAAACCGGCCGGTAAGGTTGGAAAAACTGGTCTCATAAAAAAATGCTGTCGGCCAGTTGGCTTCGACTAAAGGATATCCCATTTCTGGATAATAATTTATTGGGCTTAATAATGGATTTAACGTTTTTGAATATAGCAAACTGGATACCCGCATTAAGCACTACTTCGCTATTAGCACTATTCCTCTGGCTTTTCCGGGCCTTAATTTCTACCCGATTAACCAAAAGTGTAGAAAACGAATTTAGTAGTAAACTTGAAAAGTTAAAATCAGACCTGAGACAAAAAGAAACTACCATCGAATCATTGAGAAATGGGGCAATGTCTGGCCTAATGTCCAGACAAGCCAAGCTATATGAAAGACAATTACAGGCTATTGAGCAAGTATGGGAATCGGTTACAGAACTCAAAAAAGCAAAATTCATATCGTCAATAATTGCAGTCATGAAATATGATTCAACCCTTGAAGAAGCGTCAAAAAATCCTGATTTTCGCAAAATTTTCAAAATGCTGGGCGGTGACTTTGACACAAAAAAAATAAACCTCGGGGCTGCTACAAAAGCCCGCCCATTTCTATCGCCACTATCTTGGGCATATTACAATGCTTATGAGTCTATAATCACAATAAATATTATGAAATTTGAATTCCTCAAAATTGGCGTTGAAAATTCACAAAATTTAATCAAATCAAAGGACATGGTTGAGCTTTTAAAAATTGTTCTGCCTGATCGAACTGAATATTTAGAACAACACGGCGATCGTGTTACTCACTATCTTTTAGATGAAATTGAATCCTTATTACTTACCTCACTCAAGGAAATGCAAAAAGGCAACGTAGCAGACCACGAAAACACGGAAAGAGCAGCAGAAATACTCAAAGCATCAAACAAGTTAATGGAAAAATTTTCGAGTGAAAAAATAAAGGGCTAACAGGCCAATCAACCGGATGGGGAATACATCTTTTTTAAATTGAAAAACAAAAACTAAAATTGTGGTGGTTGCCAAAACTGCACGCCCCTGCCAGTTATCATAACCCGTTAATATTACTACATTCAAACATTCAGGCTCTGAACTTTCTGTTATGCCCCTAAAAGACATCCCTACAACTCAATGCAAGCAAACCCAGCTCAAGATTTCACAAACCTCCAACCAGCCTCCGGAGAGAAAAATGGACCCGAATGAACCGATCATTCTGCCCATTGACGGCATCCTGGACCTGCACTGTTTCCGACCGGCCGAGGTCAAAGAGCTGGTGCCGGATTACCTGCAGGAGTGCAGAAAGCTGGGCATTCTGCAGATACGCATTATCCACGGCAAGGGGACCGGTACGCTGCGACGGACCGTACATGCGGTTCTCGGACGACTTGAGTATGTAACTGGTTTTAAAATTGCCGGGGAGGACGGCGGGTCCTGGGGAGCTACTCTGGTGGATCTTCGGTAAGCGATCAAGGGCACCGCATCTTCGCACGGTCACGCCTGCCCGCATAGAGGGGCTATAGCGAACAAGCGTGCCTGCACGAATCTACGGCACCTCTGATCGCTTACAAGTTTTGAGTATAAAAAAATTACATGCCTTGTGACGAGTTACAATCTTCGGGCGGGGGAGCTGCCTTCTGGGGCTCGATAATACCGTGAACTGCGGCCAGATTACGCACGGAGAGCATAAAGGTCGACGGCAGGGGCAGCTCCCGGTCTTCCCGTAAAATGCCCAGGGCCCTGGCCATCAGCAGGGAGCCAAGCGAGTGAATGCCTTCCTGATTATCACAGATAGTCTGCATGCGCAGAGAATCGGTTAAAAAGGGAATCAAGTCGCTGCAATGATCGGCCAGACAGCGCAGTTCATCCTCAACAAGCTCACGATTCTCGCGGGCAAAGTGCCCCACTGCAGGGTCAACCGCTTCGGTGCCGTATAAATTGTTGACGACGGCTCCGGCCAGACGGCCGTGTTTCTCCTCCGGCCAGTCGGAATAGCGATCAGCAACTTTCTTTTTCAGATTCCGGTAGAGCACCATCTGGACGGTGAGAACAGCCTCACGCATAACCGGGATCAGTTTGGAATCAAAAGGCGCTTCCGGGACTTCGTCTTTACTCTTCTGCAATATGCTCATAAGACCACTTTAACGGCAGGATGCGCCGTCAACACCTCATACAACCGCAAGCGGTGATAATCGCTGTTCACGGTCATCTCCAGATTCATGCTGACATATTTACCGCCGCTGCTCCTGTTTGATTCACTCAGACTGTAGGGCGCATCACCAAGATGCTCCTCCACGATTTGCCGAATCTGTGCACAGTCGGTGGCAATCACCTTGTACTGCCACAGGCAGGGGTAGTCGATCTTCGGTTTGCAGCCGTCGGAAATATCCATTGGTATCTTTTCCATAACGGCCTTATAGCGCAGCTCAGGTTTCTTGACAACTCGAAAAATTGTACCTCGTCACAGAGATGGTAATTTCCCGTTTTCATTTACCCTGACTTTGTAAGTGGTCTCAGGTGCCCTGGATTTGTGCTGTCGCGCCTGTTCGCTATAGTCCGCTATGCGGGCAGTCACGACAGGGTAAAGACAGGGTGCCTGTGATCACTTACAAAAAAAGACTTCCTCTTTTTTTTCTCTGAATGCTATAGTGATTTAAAATAATTGAAGTCATATTTCCCGGAGAATACATGCCTTGCCAAATTCTTATTGTGAGCGACAATCAGGACCTCATTGCCCGTTGTCAGGAAATTGAGGGCCTTGAGTTTGCCTATGTCGGAGCGGTGGAAGATGCGCTTGCCACTCTTGCGCTTCCAGGGCCATACAGTGTTGTGCTTGTGGATGCAGAACTGCCCGATATAGATGTCGGCCGTTTTTTTAAACAGGTGGCTGAAACCTCCTCGGCGGTTCCCATACTCACTGTCGATGAGCAGAGCGTATCGGAAACGTTGAACACGGCCAACGGGCTCAGCATATTCCGGCTGTTACCTCAGCCCTGCGATCCCGACCTGCTGGAAACGGTCTTTTTCGATGCTACCCGACAGTTCAAACTGATCAATCGTGAACGAAAATTACGAAAAAAGGTCCAACAGCTCTCGTCAACCGATCCCCTGACCGGTTGCTGTACACGCACTGTTCTCCAGGAACGTTTACCCGTGGAATTGCGGCGCTCCATACGGTATAATCATTATCTCTCCATTATATTCTGTGACGTCGACCAACTCGGCGCAATCAACGAAACCCGGGGCCATAGAGTCGGTGACCGGATCCTGACCGGTGTGGCTCAGTCCGCTCTTGAAATTTTCCGCAAAGACGTGGACTGGATCACCCGCTGGGGCGAGGATGAATTTCTCATTGTCCTGCCGGAAACGCCTGTCCGCGGAGCAGGTATTGTTGCCGAACGATTGCGTCAAGCCGTGGACAAGCTGACTATAGAGTCGGAGGGCACCTCTGCGCGGGCCACTATCAGCGTCGGGGTCACCGGTTACGCGCCCGAGGCCCCGGACTGGAACAACACCATCGAGAGCCTGCTGCTGGTTGCCGGCAACTGCCTGAAACAGGCCCAGTCTTCCGGCGGCAACAGGGTCCTTGTCTGCCCGTAACGCTTTTTACCAATTCCCCAAAAAACTGTTGCCTGAAAACAAGCGTAAAACAGCCATGGAAACTGAGGCCGCATTACCGGAGCCACTCGCCCGAAATGCAGGTGCCCTGGGATTGAAGGAACAGCAAAAACTCAGGAAATCCCATGTAATCATCTGCGGTTGCGGCGGTCTTGGCGGCCAGGTTATTGAAAGTCTGGCCCGCATTGGTGTCGGCCGCCTGACCCTTTTTGATCCGGACAGGTTTTCCCCGAGCAACCTCAACCGCCAACTGGGCGCATTGACCGAAACCCTGGGCAACAATAAAGCCGAGGTACTGGCCGACCGAGTTGGCAGGATTCACGATCTTTGCCGGGTGAAGGCCCTGGCCATGGACTTCAGAGAGACGGATAGATTTATCAACGCCGATGTCGTTGTCGACTGCCTTGATAACGACACTGCACGTCGCGATCTGGCCACGCGCTGCCTGAAACAGTCCCTGCCCCTTGTCCACGGGGCGGTCAACGGCTGGTACGGTCAAATTGGAATTCAACTCCCCGGCGGCAACCTGCTGGAGAGACTCTACCCGAAACAGAGCAGGACAACCGAGCCGCCACCGGTGCTCTCGTTTACCCCATCCCTGGTAGCCTGCCTGCAGGCTGCGGAAACGGTAAAGCTGCTCATCGGCCGACCGTCACAACTGATCAACGGCTGGCTCAGCGTTGACCTGCTGCACGGGGATTTTGAATATTTGTAACTGTTTTGCGCAAATTGTGTCCTTATCTGAATAGTTACGAATATTTTACATAACACCTGTATTTTTTCTGTTTTCATTATTTGAAGTCTACGCTATCTGTTGTGGCCGTAGGGTATGCGGGTTTATCTGTAACAGAAGACAGAGGACAGAGGTCAGAGGTCGGAATAGTTCCCGCCCGGAGTCTCCGCTCCGCTTCCTGCGGCGATAAGAACTGCGCCCTGTCTCCATGCCCTGTCCAGTTTCATTGTGTGGTATACCCGGCTTGCCGAACATGCTGGTTTATATAAAAAAAGGTAACTATTCAGGTAGGTGCAGAGAAGTAGATAAGCGCAGACTTCGAGCGCAGACTCTGTGGGGTGCTCCTGAACAGTTACAAAAAAAGCAGTCTTTAAACAGGCTTAAAATCCAACGACAAAAAAAAAATGACGGTTCCCCAAAAAAAATACATTATCTCGGTCATGGCACCGGACCGTATCGGTATCATCCATGACATTACCAGGACGATTGCCGACATGGAAGGCAACCTGACCGATATCCGGCAACAGGTGCTGCAGGGATATTTCAGCATGATCCTGTACGGTTCCTTTCCGGACACGGTGTCCCCGGAAACCATTGGCAGGCAACTGCTTGCCGTTGACCCAGACAATCCTTTTGAGATCTCGATCAAGCCGGTGACTGAAACATTGCCCGCCCCTGATGCGCCCGCAGACAGTTACGTGCTGACGGCAAGGGGGGCCGACCGGATTGGCTTTGTTGCCCTGGTCAGCGGGTTCTGCGTTGAACATGACATCAATATCCTGGACCTGTCGACCACCCCAGGTACGGGTGAGACCTACACCATGATGCTGCTGGTCGACCTCAGCAGGTGTTCAACCTTTGAAAAACTCCGGGCCGGTCTGAAACAGTTCAATCAACAGCACGATCTTTCCCTGCTGCTGCAACACCAGGACATCTTTAAAGCCACAAACGAGATCCAGTTATGATGCGATCAGACCAAATTCTTGCCACTGTTGACATGATCCAGAAAGAAAACCTGGATGTACGGGCCGTAACCATGGGCATCGACCTGTTGGACTGCCGGAGTGAAAGCCCGCTCGACACCTGCCGCAAGATCAAGGAAAAAATATGCCGTCACGCCGAACAGCTGGTGCCGGTCTGCGAGCAGGTGAGTGCCAGATACGGAATCTCGGTGGTGAACAAGCGCATTGCCGTCACCCCTGTGGCCTATGTCGGTGCCGGTTTTTCCACCGAGGATTTCGTCAATATCGCCCGCGCCCTTGATGAGGCGGCGACCCTGGTCGGGATCGATTTTCTCGGCGGTTTCTCGGCAAACGTTGAAAACGGAACCAGTAAAGCGGCGGCAACCCTCATGGCCGCCATGCCCGAGGCCCTGGCCGCAACCGCAAAAGTCTGTGCCTCCATAAATGTCGGCTCCAGCAAATACGGCATCAATATGGATGCGGTCGCAACCATGGGCGGGGTCATCAAGGAGCTTGCCGAAGACAGTGCCGACAGCGGAGGATTCGGGGCCGCTCGACTGGTGGTTTTCACCAACCAGCCCGAAGCCAACCCGTTCATGGCCGGAGCGATTCACGGCCCGGGCCAGCATGAGGTGGTTATCAATGTCGGGGTCAGCGGTCCCGGGGTTGTCGCCCGGGCTCTGGAACGTAAACTTGCCGAAACCGCAACCACACCGGGTCTGCATGAGCTGGCAGAGGTCATCAAGCAGACCGCCTTTCGGGTCACTCGTTGCGGCGAGCTCATCGGCCGGCAGGTTTCGACGACTCTCGGCCTTCCGTTCGGCATCGTTGATGTGTCCCTTGCCCCTACGCCGAAAGTGGGCGATTCCGTGGGCGAGATCCTGAAAATCATGGGCGTCGACAGTATCGGTGCCCCGGGATCAACAGCCATTGTCGCCCTGCTCAACGATGCAGTCAAAAAAGGCGGCACCTTTGCCAGCCAGAGTGCCGGTGGATTATCCGGTGCCTTTATCCCGGTGTGCGAAGATGCCGAGCTTGCCGAGGCGGTTAAAAACAATACCCTGCCCCTGGAAAAACTTGAGGCCATGACTTCGGTTTGTTCCGTCGGCCTGGATATGATTGCCGTGCCCGGATCGGTGGATGCCGTCACCATTGGCGCCATTATCGCCGATGAAATGGCGATCGGCATGATCAACCATAAAACCACGGCCGTTCGTCTTATTCCGGTTCCGGGAAAAGAAGCCGGAGATTTTGTCTCCTTTGGCGGCCTGTTTGGGGAATCGTCCATCCTGCCGGTACGAAATGTCGGCAGATCCGACCGTTTCATGGGATTCGGCGGCAAGATTCCCGCTCCGATCAACAGTCTGAAGAATTAGCCCCATGACCTGTAAACAGACCGTACTGGTTGTCGAAGACTCACCGGTCAACCGTAAAATTCTTGCTGAACTGCTCATCAGGCAGGGGTACAGGGTGTTGACCGCCGACTCCGGAGAAGCTGCCCTGACCCTGAGCAAAGAAACCCTGCCCGATCTGGTTATCCTTGACATTCTCATGCCCGGGATAGACGGCTATGCAACCTGCAAGCAATTGAAGGCCGAGCAGGCCACCTGTGATATTCCGGTTATTTTCATCAGTTCGCTTGATGCCACGGCTGATAAAGTTATTGGCTTTGAGGCCGGAGGTGTTGATTATATAACCAAGCCCTTCCAACCGGCCGAAGTGCTGGCACGGATTACCACTCATCTCCGGCTCTGCCACCTGCAGCGCAGGCTCGAAGAACAGAACCGGCAGCTGGCGCAAGAAAAACAAAAATCAGAGGCCCTGCTCCGTAATGTTCTGCCCGTACGTGTTGCCAGGGAACTGCTGGCAACGGGAACCTGCAAGCCGCAGCTCTTTACGGAAACCACGGTCTGTTTTACGGATATTGTCGGGTTCACCCCGGCCTCGTCCCGGCTTTCTCCGGAGGTCATAATCCATGAACTCAATGAAATATTCACTTCTTTTGACCGGATAGCCCTAAAAAATAATTGTGAGCGGATGAAGACCATCGGTGACGCCTATCTCTTTGTTTGTGGCGTCCCGGAACCGGATCCCGAACACGCACACAACGTCGCTCAGGCTGCCCTGGAGATGATCGACTTTCTCAAAAAAAGGAACCGGCAGGCCGAACACAGCTGGCAGATCCGGGTTGGAATCCACAGCGGCCCTCTGGTCGGCGGTGTAGTCGGGACTGAAAAATATCTCTATGACATTTTCGGCGACACGGTTAATATTGCCGCTCGCATGGAAGAACTGGGTCAGCCCATGCAGGTGAACGTCTCAAGCGCCACCCGTAACCTGCTGAAAGAATCTTTTTCACTTGCAGAGGGACAAGAGGTTGAGATGAAGGGAAAGGGAAAGCAGGTTATGTATACCCTGCAGAACCGTTTGCAGGAAAATCATGTTTGAACCACAACAACTTTTCTTTTTTTTACTGGCAACCCTGCTGCTCAATATCACACCGGGCCAGGACACCATGTATATCATCGGCCGAACCCTGACCCAGGGCAAGAGGGCCGGGATCATCTCCGTTCTCGGTATCAATGCCGGCGTCCTCTGTCATACGATCTTTGCGGCTCTCGGCCTTGCCCTGCTCCTGAGAGCCCAGCCGGTACTGTACGGATTTATCAAAACCCTGGGCGCCCTGTACCTCATTTATTTCGGGATACGAATGATCGCATCGGCCCGGCAGCTCAAGCAGCATCCGCTTGAACTGCCCAGATCCTCAAACAGAAGACTGTTTATTGAGGGTTTCCTCACCAACCTGTTGAATCCCAAGGTGGCCCTGTTTTTCATCACCTTTCTGCCCCAGTTCATCCCGGCCGGGACTGAAGGCCCGCTGCCCTTTCTGCTGCTCGGGCAGCTGTTTATTCTATGCTCTCTCCCCTGGTGCCTGACCCTGGTGTATCTGGCCTCCTCGGCATCCGAATTTCTCAAAAACAGTCCTCAATCACAGCAGGTTATCCACGGTATCAGCGGCCTGGCCTTCATTGGTATGGGAACGGCCATCGCCCTGCAGGGGTAGAACGCT
>DRKH01000434.1 GCA_011051825.1 Desulfobulbus sp. | reverse complement strand
TCGCCGGCTGACTGGAGGGACAATGCCATTTCCTGGAAGGAAATACCAACGCATTGCAAAGAGTTGAGGTTTTGAAAGAGCTACTGGCTTCAGTCGATATCAATCCGGAACGACTGGCTATGTACAACCTCTCGGCGGCAATGGGACCACGCTGGGCGGAAATATGCACCGAGTTCACTGAAAAAATAGAAGATCTCGGACCGTCTCCGGTCAGGGTGGCCAGGCGGAAGATGAAACTCTCATGCCCGCAGAGCGGGCACAACGAAGAATGAAAATTCCAATCTGCCCCAAGGCCCTCCGGTCACTTGCGGACAAAGGTGTCTGCAGCCAGGACGGCTGCAGTCAAGCCTCCATGGACGGGTTTATGGCGTCCTTTGGCCGGAAGTGACCGGAGGGCCTAAAACAACATTTACAGATAAAAAAATATGATTGTCGGAGAACAAAAACCAATAGAAGAGATCTGGGAGATGATCAAAGACCATAAACGAGTACTGGTCTTTGGTTGTAATACCTGTGTTGCAGTCTGCCACCAAGGGGGCAACAAGGAGGCTGAAATTCTGGCCTCGCTGCTGCGAATAAAGGCCTGCCAGAAAGAAAAACTGATGGAGATTTACGACTCCGGAATTGAGAGACAATGCGAGCACGAATTTTTCAGCGCGGCCAAAGATAAAATCTCCGAGGCGGATGCGGTGCTGAGTCTTGCCTGTGGCATTGGAGTCCAGTTTATGGCTGAGAAATATCACAGCACCCCGGTTTATCCGGCATTGAATACAACCTTTCTCGGTGCAGTCGACAGGCCGGGCCATTTTATTGAAAAATGCCAGGCCTGTGGAAATTGCGTTCTCGCTGCTACCGGCGGCATCTGTCCGATCACCGGCTGTGCCAAAAGGCTGCTCAACGGGCCATGCGGCGGTTCCAGCCACGGTAAATGCGAGATTTCCAAAGAGGTGGACTGCGTCTGGCAACTGATTGTCGACCGACTGGAGGCCCTGGGGCGACTTGACGATTATGAGAAGCTGTTCCCGTTCAAAGACTGGTCCACCGACAGGGCAGGAGGATTACGGTCGTTTATGGTCAAGGGGATGGAAGAGTGAACACCGTGACACAGAGCAGACTGGAACGGATGTTAAAAGCGGGCCACCTGGCGGTCACATCGGAATGCGGGCCGCCGAGGGGCAGTAACCCGGAATCCATTATCAACAAAGCCAAGCAGATCAAAGACTATTGCGATGCCGTAAATGTTACCGACAACCAGACCTCAATGACCCGCCTCTCCAGTCTGGCTGCCTGTATTCACCTCAAACAGATCGGGGCCGAACCCGTTCTGCAGATGGTCACCCGTGATCGAAACCGGCTTGCCCTGCAGAGTGATATCCTCGGGGCGGCCTCCTTTGATATCAACAATATTCTCTGCCTGTCCGGTGATCACCAGAGTTTCGGCGACTGTCCCCAGGGTCAGAACGTCTTTGATCTTGATTCAATGCAGCTCTTACAGACGGTACGGATCATGCGTGATCAGGGAAAATTTTTAGGTGGCGACGACATTGACCGTCCGCCGAATATGTTTGTCGGTGCGGCCGCCAATCCCTTTGCCTCCCCTTTTAAGATACGGGTTCCGCGGCTGGCCAAAAAAATTGCCGCCGGGGCTGAATTTATCCAGACCCAGTGTATTTATAACCTGGACAGGTTTGAAGAATGGATGCAGGGGGTCCGGGACCGCGGCCTGCACCAGCAGGTTTTCATCCTGGCCGGGCTTACACCTTTAAAGTCGGTCGGCATGGCCCGGTATATGAAAAACAGGGTTCCTGGCATGGATGTCCCCGATGCGGTCATCAAACGACTGTCCGGGGTAGCGGCAGAAAAACAGGCGGAAGAAGGCGTTGCCATCTGTGTTGAATCCATCGAACGGTTAAAACAGGTGGAAGGGGTACGCGGCTTCCATATAATGGCAATCGAGTGGGAAGAAAAGGTGCCGGAGATTGTCGAACGGGCAGGACTCTATCCCCGGCCGCCCATTGAGGACTAACCCGGCAAAACCTTGAGGGATAACATCGCTGATTGTTTAAGGGGAGAAAATTATAAAATATATCCTTGTTCTTCCAGCCATGGAGATAGCAGAACACCATTGAGCGATGGTATCCCTGATTCTTTTTAATAAGGAAAAAATATTCAGGAACACCATGAGTGACGAAAAAAAAATGGTCGTTGAGGTGATGTACAAGGCCCACTATTGCCTGATCTGCCAATACATGGATGAGGCGGTTCTGGCAGTCATGCCCCGGTACGAAAAGTATGTGGAATACCGCCGGGTTGATATTTTACACGGCACGGGCAAGAAGCGTTTTCTGGAGCTTTCCGTTTCCCTGTTCGGCGAGGAAGGGGTCTATAAAAAATTGCGTATTGCCCCCATTCCCTCCCTGTTTATCAACGGTGAGCTTTTCTTCGATGCTATTCCTCCCGGTCCTATGCTTGAAGAGGCCATTGAAGAGGTCATCGACCAACACAATATGCGGGAAAGTTATGCACAAACAAAAAGTTCTGGTTGATGTCCTGTTGACCGACTTCAGGCAATGACTCGCCTGTGTCTATATGGCAAAATCGGTACAGGATTTACCGAAAGAAATCAGGCAGTATATAGATGTCCACGAATGGGACATGCGGACCCTGGAGGGTAACCAGCGCTTTCGTGAGCTGAAGGCCAAAAGCCTGCCCAGCATTGCCCTGGACGGGGAGCTTGTGTATGAATCCCTGATCCCGGGGCAGGAAGAGCTGATTGCTGAAATTACCGGCCGTTGGAAGATTTTAAACGGGTAGAGAGTAAGCGGTGGGGACAGGTGATGGGTTATATTTTTTTCGTAACTGATCACGGGGTTGATAACTGATTGTTTTCGCAGCCCCTTACTTGTAACTCGCCTCAGGTGCTCCGCATTCGAAGTCTCCGCTGCGCTCCGCTTATCTGTGCAGGCGCGCCAGTTCGCTATAGACCGTCTATGCGGGCTGGCGCGACCGTGCAAAGGCGGGGTGCCTGTGACGAGTTACCTTTTTTCATCCCGGTCATTTTTCGATACCGACCCGGGCCCTTACACCCTCCTTGAAATAATGCTTTACAGCTTTCATTTCCGTGACCAGATCGGCTTTTTCCAGAATTTTCGGATCGGCATACCGGCCGGTAATGACAAGTTCTGTTTCCCCGGCCCTGCAGTCGATAAGTTCAATCAGCTCATCGACTGAAAAAAGATGGTAACGCAGGGCAATATTGGCCTCATCCAGGATGACAAGGTTATAGGCACCGGAGGAGACAATTTTCTTCATTTTTTCCAGGCCATTGCGGGCAGCGGCAATATCCGATTGGGCGGGTTTTCCATTGATAAATCGTCCCAGGCCGAATTGCTCGACCGTGATGCAATCATCAAAACGTTTGAGGGCGTTGAGTTCACTATAGCGGCCGCCCTTGATGAACTGGGCCAGAAACACCTTGTGGCCGGCCCCGGCAGCCCGTATTGCCAGCCCCAGGGATGCTGTTGTTTTTCCCTTGCCATCCCCGGTATATACATGCACATAGCTCTTCAACATTCCGATGTCCTCCTGTCTCTGTAAAAATCATCCTTTGGCCGATGCCGCTTTCCCCTGTCTTTGTTATTTTGCAACTGAAGGCACCCTGAAAGTATTATACGCCCATCCCGGGAGCATCCATGAGGTATGTAGCTTTTTTTGTCGGAGAATTTTTAGGGACGTTCATTCTGGTATTTTTTGGTTGTGGCTCGGTGGCGGTCACCGTACTCTTTTCCGCCCATACCGGGCTATTCCAGGTATCCCTTCTCTGGGGGCTGTCGGTCACGCTGGCAATATATGCGACCCGTCACCTCTCGTGCGCCCATCTCAACCCTGCAGTGAGCATTGCCATGGTCATCGGCAACAGAATGTTACTCAGGAAGCTCCCGGTCTACATCTGCGCCCAGCTCTCAGGCGCCTTTCTGGCGGCATCGGCCCTGTATCTTCTTTTTTCCGCCTCTATCACCCAGTTTGAATTGAATAATGCAATAGTCAGGGGAAGCGCGGAATCGATACAAACGGCGATGATCTTTGGTGAATTCTACCCAAATCCCGGCTCGGGTTCCAATGTGGCGGTCTCCATGACAACAGCTGTCCTGGCCGAAGCTATCGGGACGTTTGCCCTGGTTTTTTTTATTTTTGCCATAACCGAAGGATGCAACCTGGGAAGGCCAAATGATATTTTGGCTCCGATATTTATCGGCCTGGCACTGGCGGTTATCATCTCAATCATCGCCCCGCTGACCCAGGCGGGTTTGAATCCGGCAAGAGATTTTGCCCCCAGAATGTTTGCCTTTCTTGCCGGCTGGGGAAGGGCCGCATTGCCGGACGACAACTACGGTTTTCTGGTGGTCTATATTCTTGCCCCTGTTGCCGGAGGCAGCACGGCCTCACTGTTCTTTACAAGATTTCTGGAACCGCTGATGGTAAAAAAAAGCTGCAAATGCGCGTAGTGCGACAGTAAACGAACGCCGAAAAATTGAGATTTTTCATAATCAACAGACGGGGACGATATGTTGACTCTTGAACTGGAGGATTCAAGTGAGCGATGCAGTAGCCTCTCAACTTCTGTTGTTTTCTACGCATGCGCAGGTTTAGGGTAGTATCCGTGTGATTTACGGAGCAAATGCACGGCCACAAGAAAAAAAATTGTTTAATTCTTAATTCAGCAGGCAGCGGCCGTCTCGCCATTTTGGGACATCGCTTGAGGGGTATCGGCTTTCGAAGGATTTACTTCTGCTTTAAGTTTTTCCAAGGAATTATCTTCAGCAGTGTCCAAATCAAAATCCATTTGCAAGCCCATCCAAAATTGGGCGGAATTACCAAAATAGAGTGAAAGTCGTAAGGCTGTGTCTGCGGTAACAGATCTTTTCCCATGAATTATTTCATTAATCCGGCGTGGTGAAACACCAAGATCTCTGGCTATCTGATTTTGACTAATCTTAAGGGGGTGCAAAAATTCGTCATACAGGATTGTGCCAGGATGGAGCGGAGGAATTTTTTCTGTTTTCATAACAACACCTTTAGTGGTAGTCAACGATTTCTACCTGTTCTGGATGGTTGTCCGTCCAGACAAAACAAATACGCCACTGGTCATTAATTCGAATACTGTGCTGCCCTTTTCTGGTGCCTGCCAACAGTTCAAGCCGGTTAGCAGGAGGAATCCGGAGGTCATTCAAATCTACAGACCTGTTCAGCATGCGCAATTTTTTAAAAGCCACCCTTTGAATTGCCTGAGGCAATTTTTTAGAATAGATTCTGTTAAAAATCTTCTCTGTTTCTTTGCATGCAAAAGATTGTATCATATATGCATTATACAACCTATAACGTTATGCGTAAATACTATCCTGATTACGTACAAAGCTCAGCTTTTCACAAATCAGGGATAACATCGCTTGTTCATCCGGATTACAGAACCCAGTAAATTCATCACAAATTCGCTGGGTTCGTAATACCCTTTGGTATTCAGCGATGGTATCCCTTGCATCAGGCTGAGGATTGTAGGTAATCAGAAAT
>DRKH01000433.1 GCA_011051825.1 Desulfobulbus sp. | reverse complement strand
TTTACCTTTCTGCTCTGCCTGATCAGCGGCCTTGCGACTCTATCGACATTTATCCTGCCCTCCAGCCGGCAATGGCTGCTCCTTTTTGCCATCGCCGGTTTTGCCAGCCTCGGCCAATATCTGCTCACTAAAGCCTACAGTCTCGATCATGCGCCGACGGTTGCCGCGGCCAGTTATGCCTCGGTTGTGCTTTCCGTCATCTATGGCTATCTTTTCTGGAACGAAATGCCGTCGCTCTCCAGCATCCTCGGCGCCCTGCTTATCGTTTCCGGTGGAATCTATCTTATGCTCACTACATTCAGGGCGGAATATCCATCATCTTCTTGACACTCTGAAAAAATCACTTACAATCTAGGGATATTATTTCATTTTGAAATACGTCCAAACTGAGGAGGTCTATCATGCAAAAATGGGAATGCCCCTGTGGCTATATCTACGATCCTGAAGAAGGGGACTATGAGAACGGTGTTGATCCCGGTACTCCATGGGAGAAAGTACCTGAAGACTGGGTCTGCCCTAAGTGCGGCGCCGCCAAAGAAGATTTCTGGGAAGCCGACTGAGTTGAATATCCGCGGGGCCTGAATCTCGTTGTCCGGCCCCGCTCCCCTGTCTTTCTATTATACACTTTCCCATCGTGTCGATCCCGTTACTCCCGGTGCCAAACTGTCCGCCATCGGCAGCAAAAGCGCCTCTTTTTCCATGCGAGCCGTAATCCAGCGGGTCAGGTCCGCTGCTGTACAGGTTGACGATGTTACCATCGGTGCCATTGATCACGGCCTGCTGGTGCTTGTTGGTGTTCATGGCCGGGATACCGACCGGGATGTTGTCTGGCTTGCCGACAAGACCGTTAACCTTCGCATATTTGATGATCCCGACGGCAAGATGAACCTGTCGCTGCTTGACACCGGCGGCAGCATGCTGATCGTATCACAATTTACCCTTTTTGGTGATTGTCGAAAAGGGCGCAGGCCTTCCTGGTCCCAGGCTGCCCGTCCCGAACTTGCTGAAAGCCTCTATACTGCATTTGGTGATGCTGTCCGCAGTTATGGAATTTCCGTGCAAACCGGACGGTTCCAGGCCATGATGGACGTCACCCTGACCAACGACGGCCCGGTTACACTGCTTCTCGATTCCCATAAAACCTTTTAAACCACATTGACCATGACCGACTTTACAACCGGCAGCACCTATCACGGCTTTCGCCTTAACCGTACGCAATACCTCGAAGAAATCGACTCCACCGTCTACCTGTTCGTTCATGAGGTTCTTGGTACCCCGGCTTTTGCCATAAAAAATACCGACCCCAATAAAACCTTTTGCATAGCCTTTCAGACCGTGCCCGAGGATTCCACCGGCGTTGCCCACATCCTTGAACACTCGGTGCTCATGGGTTCAAAAAAGTATCCGGTCAAAGATGTCTTTGGGGAAATCAACAAGGGCGGCCTCATGACCTTTCTCAATGCCATGACCGGATCCGACACCACCTGGTATCCATTTGCCACCCGCAACCTGAAGGAATATTTCAACATCATGGATGTTTACTGTGATGTTACCCTCAATCCTCTGCTCCTGCGCTCCACTTTTGAGCAGGAGGGCTGGCATTATCATCTGGAAGAACTCGACCAACCACTGGAGTATCAGGGCGTGGTCTATAATGAGATGAAAGGGGCCTTTTCCGACCCCTTCCGCCACCTGTTTCACAATACCTTCAAAGGATTGCTGCCCGACTCCACCTATGCCCATGAATCCGGTGGAGATCCGGCAAATATCCCTGATCTGACCTATGAACAGTTTGTCGCCTTTCATAAAAAGCACTACCACCCGTCAAATGCTACCTTGTTTTTCTATGGTGATGCCGATCTTGATGCCGAACTGGCCTATGTCCAGGAAAACTTTCTCTCTCAGTATGACAGCCCGGGTGAACGGGCACGGATTGTTCCTGGAAATCCAATAGATTCCACCGTGTTCATAGACGATTGCTACGGGGTCCAGCCCGGCAGTGATCTCAACGGAAAGACCTTTCTAGCCGTCGGCTCCCTGACCGGAGATGCCCTTGACCGCAAGCGGAATACCGCCCTGCAGATTATTGCCAACATTCTCTACAATTCCGATGCCTCCCCCCTTAAAAATCGTATTATAGAGGCTGGTCTCTGTCATGATTTCGGCGGGCTCTTTGTCACCGGTTCATCATTTAAAACCTTCATGCTGACCTATCTGATCGGCTGCGATGTCGATAAACGGGAACGGTTCCTGGAGGTCTATAACCAGGCCCTGTCGGGCATGGTATCCGAAGGCTTGAACCACGACCTGGTCCTGGCCGAACTCAATAAATATGAATTTTCAGTTCGCGAGGAGATGAACAAGGCCCAGCGTGGACTTGACCTGATCGGCAAGGCCCTGCCCGCAATGAAGTACGGCGCCGACCCGTTTGAAGCCCTGCAGATGGAACAACTGTTCACCGATATCCGCACCCGGGCCCTGGAACAGGGCTATTTTGAACAGTTGATCAGAGAACTACTGCTGGACAATCCATCGACTGTGGTCGTAACCCTGCGCCCTGATGCCGAAAAAACGGCGCTGAATATTCAGGCGGAACGGAATCGGCTGCATGCCTATGAACAGCAGCAGGGCCCCGAAAAAATGAAGGAACTTGTACAACATACCCAAGAGCTGCTGGCGATGCAGTCGCAGCCCAATGATGAACAGACCCTTGCTCTTTTGCCGTCGTTACACATTGACGATCTCAATCCCGACTTAAAGTTCTTTCAAACGGTCCCAGAAAGCGTCAATGGTTGCGCCCTGTGTCTCAATGAACTTCCTACCAACTCCATCTCCTACATTGACTTCGGGTTCAACTGTTCAGGCCTTTCCAGTGCGTCCCTTGCCTATCTTGATCTTTTCGGCACCATTGTCACAGAGATCGGAACCAGTGACATGGACTACATACGGTTTGCCAAGGAAATAAATATGGTTACCGGTGGATTTTCCCATGCTTTCTCCACCTACCAGAAAAAAAAGCAGCCGGAGACTCTGCAGCCGGTTCTCTGGTTTCAGGCCAAGGCCCTGTCGGTCTATCTTGACGATGCGCTTACCCTGCTCAGACAGACTCTCAGCCAGGTCGATTTTCATGACAGAGGCCGCATTCGTGATATTGTCCAGCGTGAATTTGCCTGGGCCGAGCACAGTGTCCAGAGTGAAGGGTACAGCCTTGCCGCTGTCCGTGTTTTTTCACACCTCAGCCCCGGTGGAAAATACAATGAGCAGGTGACCGGAGCAACGGCGTACCTGGCATTAAAAGAACTTGTCAGCCGTTACGACGAGCTGGAAGAACAGTTTCTCGCCACCCTTGCACAACTCAAGGCCCGACTTCTGGTCAAAAACCGCCTCATCTGCTCGATCACCGCCGGAAAAAATGATATTCACCGCTTCAAAGAACAACTCCCGGCTTTTATAGAGGCCTTTCCGCAGGGGGCTGTCGACTCATCGCCGGTCGCCCGGTTTCCCGAGTACCCCGCAAAGCAGGCATTCTGCACCTCTGCTGAAGTCGTATACAATGTTCAAGGGTGCAA
>DRKH01000432.1 GCA_011051825.1 Desulfobulbus sp. | reverse complement strand
TTTTGGTCGAGTCCGGTGATCCGCCAGGAGTATATTTTCCCCGGCTCCAACTTTTTCAGGCGCACCGGTTTGGGGATGGTATAGGTGGTCTTTTTGCTGAATGCCGAAAAAACGGTTTTTTGTTTTTTTCCCTTGCCCTGAAAGATTTCCAGTTGATAGAGGGCAACATCATGGCGATATTTCCATAAAAAAGATATCTCTTTTTCCACAACCGTGGCACCACCAACCGGACCGATCAGATAGATCGGATGGACTGTGGCGAGATCTTCCCCGGTGACGACATAGATCACCTGGGGAAAGGGGATGCGCATCGGCGGGTTGGTGATGACAAAACGAAGCCGGTGCGAGCCGATGGAATGGGTCGGCAACAGTGGTGTCGCGGGCAGGCGCAAGGTGATGGTGCGGCCACTACTAAAGGGCAGGTTTTTGGTAACCCGGGCCAGGATGCGGTCATCGACCTGCCAGTATCCCTTGAGCAGACCGGCACCCTCGTAACGCAGTTCCACCTTGGCGCCGGCGATTTTTTCATTACGTTTGACAAATTTCTTACTGGTATTATCGAGAAAGGTGATGCGGATGTTGGTAAAGGTAAAGCCCGTGCCCACGGTGACGGCAAGAGAACTGGTGGTGGCCGCATCCATGTATTCGGCGGAGAAGGTTCGCTGGTAGCTGATTTTATCAATACCCATCCGCTGGGCGGTCTGAATGACATTGAGTGGAATGGTGACCTGTTCACTGACCTGGGCCGCGCCTTTGGTCATCCGGGTGAAAATGTTTTTATTCACTGTTCCCAGCCGCCTTGAACCGGCTGAAAAGATGCCCTGGCCCGATGACAGGGTATCGTTCAGTTCCTCGCTGCTTTTGAAGGAATAGGTCAACCGGAAAGAACCGGCCCGGTTACGGTCAAGAGTGATCTTATTCGGGGAGGTGGTCACGGTGAGCAGGGCTCTGGTAATTTTGAGATTGTACCAGGTATTGATAGTCGTGCCGCCCGGGTCGGTTGAGCTGACCTGAAAACGATATTTGCCCTCCCGTACCGGCAGGCCGGTCAGTGTATTACGGACAATTTTCAGACCACGATCCAGGGTGCCGCCGATTTTCCGATAACGGTTGCTGCGGTTACCCAGTTCATACTCGTACTTCATGCCGACCACGCCGTCGGTCAGGGTTATATCCTGATTCGAGATGGTGACCGAGGTAGAAGCGGTGGCGGGAGGAAGCAGGAAAAGTCCACAGTCAGGATCGTTGGCAGGATTTAACCTGGCCTGAATTGTGTATGTCCCCGGGGTTGCATATGCATGGGTAGTAGTATTCGTGCATGGTGGGGTCGAGCAGGCGGGTGGCACATTGGTCCAGCCCGAACCATCGCCATAATTTATTTGCATAAAACAGGAAGGCACCGTGCTGGAGTAGGAACTTTGTACGGAAATGCGTACCGGTTGGCCGACCGATGCCGACCTGGGCGAGGCGCTGATACTCACCGCCGAGGCCGTGTTCGGTAACAGGGAGACAATGGACAACGCAAAAAGCAGAACAAAGAGTCTCTTTATGGGATACATGAAAAATCTCCTTATGGAAGGATGATGCTTGATTGCTGTCTATGAACATCCCCTCGAAGGACAGGCCTTGCTTTGCCGGTGTACGTGTTTTCCCTGGTTCCTTGCGGCCAAGCCGGCCCGGCCATGCTGGTCTGTCCGGACATGGAATTAATAGTTAAAGGGAACCGAGGTCGAAAGCGTGCAGAACACGCGGGTCTCTTCCGTGGTCGAGGCACCCTGCGGCGCGTCACTGTTATACTGCAGCTCCAGCCCGAGCGTCGGATGCGCAGCCTCCATCAGCCAGGGCAGATAATAGTTGATCCGGGAATAGCCGGTAAAGCCGTGCCGATCTCCACTGTTATCGGTAACCAGGGTATGATCATAGCTGCCACCGACCTCATAACGTACCTGTTCATTGAACAGGGAACCCATGGTGTCGAGGGTGAGGATGAAATCATCGGTGCGGGTACCGGAGAGCAGATCCCGGTTCTGATTGAGAGTGCCGCTCATGGAAATGGAAAAGGTGTCAAGATTAATTCTCGGGCTGACGCTGAAACTCAAAGTCGCGATATCCCCATCCTGGTCCGTGTCGTCATTCTGCCAGGAATAGCTGGTGGAACAATCGAGGGCAAAAGGGCCCTGCGCGGCATAGCCCGCATAGAGACTGATGGTGTCCGTGCTGAGATTTGTTTCCGGGCTGTCCTGTGGCTCGTCAGTGGACTGATCGGTGGTGTGCTGGTAGCTGCCCCCCAGAGGAAATTCCATGAAGCCGGAGTAGGAATAGTCGAGCTGGCCGGATAAGGAATTGGTCCGGGCATAGGTCGGATTGTCATCCACGTTGTCATGATAGCCCGCCAGCATAATAGAGACAGCGTATACATCATACTGGACCGATCCGCTGCCGGTAAGGCCCGCATAATCCTTTTTCGGACTGAGATTACCGGGAAGATCATAGTCGGGCCCGAATCGCTCATAGGTGATATCGTAGTTGTACAGATCCTGCCGGCCGCCGACCTCCAGCCGCCATGCCTCATCCCGGTCGGCACCGAAAGTATCACCGGTATTGGGGTCAAAATCGGAACGGTCATACTCAAACTCACTGGTAAGACGGCTTTCGAAGAAATCCGTTGTCAACAGAAGACCATACACCTTGCCCGAATTGCCCTGCTCCTGCGACCAGGAAGAATAGGAATTTTCCTGTTGACCGCCCTCCATAAAAAAACTTTTGATGTCCATGCGCTTATCGAGCAGATGGACACCACCAGAAAAACCATACAGGTGGTCGTCATCATTAAAGCCGATTCCAAAGCCGTCATGGAGCCCGAAGGTATCGTTGCCGAACACGGAAAAACCATTGAGATAGAGATTATGATACTCAAAACCGAGCTGACCACCGTTCCGGGCCAGGGACTCAATGGTGTTCCTGGACTCGACAATCTGCAGATCACCGAGTTCAAAAGAAGTATGCATAGCTGTTCCCTGATAGCGGGCGTTCATCAACAGGGTGTTCAGGTCCAGCCCCTGCCGTTCCGGATCAATGGAACCCTGGTTATGGGCCAGGGTGTCCGAAGTTGTCTCCCGGGGGCCATAGGCGTCATTTTGTCCATTTTCGGAAGACGTATTTTCTCCGATTGCGCCTGGATGATTCTGTTCCAGCAGGCGGAGGTTACCGGTGACGCGTACCTGCCAGTTTCCCTTTTTGACCATTGAGGAATGCTGGAGGGTCGAATCAAGCGACGTACTCACATAGTCGTCCCCATGATTACTGTGGGAATTAACAGCCTGCATGTTCACGGTCCATTCATTGCTGGTGGAGGCCTCGTCAATGGCGCTGTATTGTCGCGAGACAAAGGAAATTTCCTGTTCAAAGGGACCGTCGGTGCTGTTACCGGCGATATACAGGCTGTGGCTGCCGGCGGTCAGCAGTATCGGTACCCGGCAACGGAATCCCCGGTCGGTGATTTCCGCAGTGGCGGTGATATCGTTATCATCGAGCATGACAAGGAGTGAATCCCTGTCCACGGGAGAGACAAACTCTGCCTGAATATCCGGATGCCTGGACAGGACTTCAGCCCCTGCCACAGGGGTAACCATGCGAATTACCGGGCCCTGTTCCCGGGCCGCAACCGGGTGGACTGCGGACAAACAGCAGAAAATGGCCATTGAGGCGCCAAAAATAAAGGATCGACCGAACACCGTACCCTCTCACTAATAAATTGAAATATAAAAACTTTCCCCTAATATGCCTGTTCGATAAATGTTATAAGTGACGATTTTTTAAGGGTTGCGCACAGCTCTTTTACTGTTGTCGATGGCATGGGAGAAAAACGTATCGTATAGATGCCCCGTTTCCCCGGACCATTGATGATCACAGCCTCGGTCGTGGTCAGCAATCGTTCTATTTCCCGTATCCGGGCATTTTCATGAAAGATGACATAAAAGGCCGGTCCTGCCGGAGCCTGAATATCGGTTCGGCCGGCGGACAGGGTTTGGTAGCTGCTTCTTACAGGGGCATAGGCAACAAAAAGACAAAGGGCAACGGCCTGGACGGCAACCACTCCCCAGGCCAGATGCGGCCTGCTGAAATAATCGCGCAATTTGCTGCGCAGGGCCTGTACAGAAGGGCTGTGAGGAGATGGTTGCTCCGTGTCGGCAAGAGACGACTCCTCAACGGATTTTTCTATTCGTGCAAAGACAGCAGGGTGTGCCGGTCTTATATCCTCGGCGGATTCTTTGAGGATATGACGAACAGTTTCAGTGTCCAGGGAATCCCGGTTGTCAACTGCTTCGGGAACTTCTTCGGGTTTTTGCATTGTTACTCTCCACAGAACAAAAAAGATGTCCGTCTACAACAGATCGTCACTGTTCATTCCCATTGTTTCAAGAGCTGTTTTCAGAGAGGCCTTGGCATAAAAAATTCTGGTTTTCACCGTACTCTCCGGGATATTGAGCAGATGCGCTATCTCCCGGTAAGCAAAATCCTGGTAAAATGCGAGATCCAGTATTTCCCTGTGCTTAGGCGTAAGCAAGGCCAATGCCCGACTGAAAACCTCTTTTCTGTTTCCTGCCTCAAAGTCGATGGCAACGGCCTTAATTTCCGGATGATCAGCAATATCTTCATGGTATTTTTTTTTGCCGATCTCTTTTAATGCAAGATTACGGGCAATGCCGATCATCCAGGTCAGCACCTTTGACCTCCCTTTGAATCTATCGCTGTTTTTCCAGACCTGGGTGTATGTCTCCACCAATATATCATCGATACAGTCCTTGTTCTGAACCAGCCTGTACAGATACACTTTTATCCGGTGGTTGGTTTGTTCATAAAGACATGCAAAGGCATCCCGGTCTCCCTGGGCCGTCAACTCGAGTAGTGATAAGAACGGGTCAAAAGATGCCGGTCTGTTCATGGGTGCTCCGGACGGAAAAAATGGTTCATTTTTTTTATAAAATTTTTTTTATAAAAAACGATGGCAGGGAAAAAAGTACATCAACAGACAGAATTTTCCTTCTCCTTTACAAGCGGCGTGGATGAAGTGCATTTGCGGGTCGCACTCATAAAAAAACCATGCAGACAGCACGAAACCACACCGCCCCAAGAACTATTTTCGGACAACAGCATATGGAGAAAAGGATCCCTGCCCGCATATTTCACAAAGGTTGTCGCCAAAGACCTGAGCACGCCATGAATGCAGATAGCGAACGAAGAGAGACCTTCGAGGAACAGTCTCAAAAGAGCCGCAGACATATTAAAATATTTCGAGGACTCTTTTCTGCGCTGTGACGCAGCAGGTATGGTATTTTCAGGCCTTGCAGCAGGCCGCTTGTGAAACATGCGGGCTAGCCAACTGCAATCATATACCTTTTTTCGTATATAGCATATGTTCACAATAAAAACATGCCACTGAGAGTAAATTTTTTTTTAAACTTATCTGTCCGGCCGGGAGTATGAATATCAGGGGTGGATGCGTTGAGATGGGTTTTATAATCCTCAATATAAAGGAAAAGGGGGGAGTCAGTTTCAACACCGGAAATCGTAAATATTGGGTTTGTAGCCCATGAACACCTTTTTTGATGAGCTGTAAATATTTGGAGAGTGCCACAGGATCGGGCAAAGATGTGATGCCGGCCGAACAGTTACCAGAAATCTTCAGGGAACGACAGTCATTCCGTCGGATGGGCAATGAGCAGCAATAAAGTCTTTTATCCTTTTCAGAACCAGATTCCGAATGGAATCTTTTTCCATCATCAGTTCATGGCGGCCGCCGGGGAAACGGGCCAAAATGCAGTCCGGTGCCTGAAGACAGAAATCACTCTCAGCCTTACGTCCGACAACCGTATCGGAACCACCCTCTAAAATGAGTAGCGGAACTCGTATATCTCCGGCTCCCGCTTTCGCCTCCCGCATTGCCTTAAAAGACTGATTCAGCCACTGAAATGTCGGACTGCCCAGTTCATTCTCCGGAAAGTTACGGAGTATTTTTTTGTTGAGCATGAAGCGGGCCGCACTGTGGGTTAAATCATTACCGGCAAAGGCCCTGGCCGGATTATAGGGCCCGCCGCCAAAGATATAAAAATCGCCACCGCCAAGATCAGTTATCGTGGCCGTCAGTACTCTGGCAACTTCATTTGGATAGGGAGCGGTGTTAATTTGCAGCATCGGCGAGCAGAGAATCATACCACTCAAAACACCCGGGTTTTCAAGACTGTAGATAATGGCAATTGTACCGCCCATGGAGTGGGCAAGAATAAAAAGATGCTGATGTGGTTTCTTCTTGACAACTGACTCGATAAATTTTTTCAAATCACTAACGTAATTAGAGAATTTTTCAACATCTCCTTTTTGAGGATCACCGAGCAGACGGCCGGACAGCCCCTGCCCCCGATGATCATAAATATAGAAGGACCATGGCATATCCCGCAGATCGTAAAGCAGCTCAGCGTATTTAGTCGTGTACTCAGTACGGCCGTCGACAATCACCAGGGCCGCCTGTTCCCCGCTGATTTCCCGTTTGGCATAATGGATGGCAACTCCACCCGCACCCCGCATGGTACCGGTCTTGAACTGCGTCGTAAAAAAAGACAGGATAGTGGAGTCGAAAACCGCCGACAGCCGCCCCTCCGGAACGGCAACACTCTGGGTCGGACAGAGCAGGAGTATGATGACCAGCAACCCCGGGATTTCGCCCCGGAGCAACCTCCCGGGAATCAGTCGGCGGCAATCCGGCCATAGAAGGATGGAAAGGGATTTGATCCCGGCCGGCAGTCGCCGGTTCTGCCGGAAGAAAGCCGCTGGCCGGCAGGCTGTTCGGATTCTTAATATCCGCATAATCAACTTCTTCATCCAAATTAAACGAGAACATCCTCGAACCCTCTGAAAACAATACTCTTCTGTTTTATAATAGAATCATTGGGTTCACGCTACTTCATGTTGCTCCTGCTCTTCAGCAAAGTTTCAAGAAAAACCCTGTAGGGATTCGGAAGCGATCGTTTTTTAAGGGTTGCAACATAAAATGACCGTTTCAAAGTCATTCCCTCAATTTCTATTTCCTGTACTTTTCCACAGGCGAGTTCGTCACGAATTGAAATACGGGAAAGGATGGAAACCCCGAGGTTCTCTTTTATGGCCTCCTTTATGGCCGCATTTGAACCAAGAACGGCAACGGTGTTCAGCTGCCCGATCTCAAGGCCGTTTTTAAACCCGAACTCTTCCATGGATTTCCGGGTTCCCGATCCATTTTCCCTGAGCAGAAAAGGCAGTTCTACAAGCTGCGACAACGAAATTCCGGCGGGAATCTTTCTCTCTCCAGCTGCCGCCAGAACCAGTTCATCCTCGACAAAAGGATGAAAATTCAGATTGTTGGAAATGATTTTTGCACCGACAATACCGATGAGCAGGTCGTGGTTCAGCACCGCATCAATCACCTCGCCCGAATCAGCTATCCGGATCTCGAAAGATATCTCCGGATGGCGGGCCTTAAAGTCCGTGGCAATATGGGGCAGAATATAGGCCCCGGGGATGGTACTTGCCCCTATGGTGAGCTCACCGGAGACGTTTTGGTCTTCCAGAAGAAGTTCATCCTCGACGTTTTTGATATCTTCAAGAATGGATTGGGCTTTCGGGTAGAGGATTTCCGCCTTCCTGGTCGGCTTTATGGTTCGACCCAGGCGGTCAAACAGCCTGCAGCCAAGCTTTTTCTCCAAGGTTTTGATCTGTTCGCTCACCGCCGGCTGGCTGGTGGAGAGCTGCTCAGCCGCCTTGGTAAAACTGCCGCTCTTATAGACGGTAACGAATATTTTGAGTTGTCGCGTTTCTATTGTGTTTACCTTTCGTTCTCGCCTGACGGTACTCCGGCTGATATTATTGTTAAAGCTGATTACCTACCCATAAGACTCAGCTATCAAGGGATACCCATCGCTGAAACAATAAAAAGATAAAAAGCCCCCATTACATTTGACTGCAACGGTAATTAAAAACTGGTGATCACAAGCGATGTTATCCCTGAGTCCGGCCAGACTGCGTGTTATGCATCATCGATTTCTAAAAGGAAATACATGAGCACAGGCTACACTGTGGTCTTTTTTATCCTTGACAGTCCCCCGATACGCTTTATTATAAGAATATACTATGGAACAATATCAATTGATAGAAAATTCTTATAAAAGGAGACGTTTCATGCAGATCTTTAAAAAGAAAACATTGACCGGCCTTGCCCGCACCTGCGGTTGAGCGGCCAAAATTGGTCCGACGGATCTGTCGGACGCGCTTGAAGGATTGACCCCGCCCTCGGACCCCGATCTTTTGGTCGGCATTGAAACGGCTGATGATGCGGCGGTCTACCGGCTCTCCGATGAAATCGCCATGATCAATACGGTTGATTTCATCACCCCGCCGGTTGATGACCCGTACTGGTTCGGCCAGATATCAGCCGCCAATTCGATCTCCGATGTCTACTCCATGGGCGGCAAACCGTTAACCGCTCTTAACGTGGTGATGTTCCCATCAAAACAGCTGGACATGGGCATCTTAAAAGAGATCCTCCATGGCGGCCACGACAAGGTGGTTGAAGCCGGAGCCTGTCTGGTCGGAGGCCATACCGTTGATGATGAAGAACCCAAGTACGGCCTCAGCGTCAGCGGAGTTGTGCATCCTGATCGGGTCATCACCAATGCCGGTTCCCGGCCCGGAGATGCCCTGATTTTGACCAAACCCATCGGCTCGGGGGTTTTATTTAATGCGGTCCGGTCCGGCAAACTCATGTTTACCGACCTGGAACGGGAAATCCTCCCCATGCTGGCCGCCTTAAACGGCCCGGCCATGGAGACCGCCCTCCAGTTCGATCTCCATGCCTGTACCGACATTACCGGTTTCGGCATCCTCGGCCATCTGCTTGAAATTGCCCATGGCTGCGACGCCAAGGTCAATGTTCATTTCAACAGCCTTCCCTTATATCCCTATGCCATCGACATGTACAACAAGGGGGAGTCCACCGGTAGCAACAAGGCCAACCGGGCAATGGTCAACAGACATAACCTTGAAATACACCGCTCCCTCAATACGGCTGAGGAAGAACTCCTCTACGACCCGCAGACTTCGGGCGGACTGGTGCTCTCGGTTCCCGGTGATCAGGCGGATCAACTTGTCTCGGCCCTCCATGATGCAGGGGTTGCAACAGCGGTAAAAATCGGCGAGGTCATAGATGGACAAGTAGGACTGGCCGTAGAATAAATTCAATGTCGATTTTTTTTATAATCGGCGCACTGGGGCTCTGCACCGGTTTTTTATCAGGCCTGCTCGGTATCGGCGGCGGCATTATCATGGCCCCGCTTCTGCTCTATGTTCCCCCGTTTTTCGGGATTGAACCGTTGCCCATGCAGACGGTGGCCGGGTTGACCATTGTCCAGGGACTGGCGGCCTGTATCTCCGGTGGCCTCACTCACAGAAAATTTCATTTTTCCTCCGGCACCCTGATCGGCTGGATGGGCGTCACCCTGTTTGCCACCTCCTTTGTCGGCGGAATGAGTGCAGGACGTGCCGACAACAGGCAGTTGCTTCTCGTATTCGCGGTCATGGCGTTTATTGCCGCGATTCTGATTCTGCTGCCGAAAAAAAAAGAAATGGAATATCCGGATGCGTCAACGCTGTCGTTCAGTCGTTTCCGGGCAGTGGTCGTGTCAACGGTGGTGGGTTTTTTCGGCGGTCTGGTCGGCCAGGGCGGTTCCTTTATTCTGATTCCGCTGATGACCACATATGTAAAGATCCCGACCCGTATTGCCGTCGGCTCCAACCTGGCGATTGTTTTTCTGTCAACCTTTGCCGCCTTTCTCGGCAAGGCCATGACGGCCCAGATTGCCTGGCCGCTGACCCTGCCGATTGTCGTAACCGTTGTCCCGGCCGCTTTTATCGGTGCCGGCATAAGTAAAAAAATCCCGGTCGATACCCTGAGAAAAATCCTGGGGATCTGTATCGCCCTGGCCGCCTTCCGGGTGGGATTTGCGGCCCTGGGGTAACTCCATTCTATTTGGCAAACCAGAACTCCGGAGACGTCGCAGACCTTACACAACACGGTGGGCACGGCCCACCAGTTTTTTCATTGAATGCTCCGCTCGAATTAACCGTTTCAGGACAATGATACACAAAAGATAACAGGAGGAAAACACCATGTCGAAACTCCGATTTTTTCTCAACGAACCTCCGGGAAAAACCTGAACGCATTTTCATCAAATGCTGCCCGGGCTGGGTGAACAACCTGATATTGAGATCGAAGTTATTTTAAAATCGCGTCACGAGTACCAGAGCACGGCCTATGCGGAACTCGGCCTGCCCAGGGCCCCTGCCATCATGCTCGGCAATAAAATTCTTGTTGCAGGTGGTGATATAGACGAAGCCGACCTGCTAAACGCTGTCAGGCAGGACCAGGATACGATGTAAGAACATATGGCCTGTGTCGGGCAGGCCGTTACCGATCCATCAACATTCAAAAAGGAGGTCCAACATGGCATGGCTTTACGTGGTGTCGACCAATGATCCGGAAACCGTGTACAACGCGGTCCGGCTTGCCAATGTCAGTCTTGCCAACAACAAGGAAGTCAACCTGTTCATGCTCGGCAGGGGGGTTGAATTCAACGAAATCTCAACCGAAGAATTCGACGTCAACAGCCAGATCGAGAGTTTTTATGAAAAGGGCGGAGAACTCATTGTCTGAGGCGTCTGCCTCAAATCCCGTGGTCAAACGGGATCCTCTTCCTGTCCGATGGGCTTCATGACCGACCTCTATGAGTTGATCGAAGAAAGCGAAAAAGTACTTACCTTTTAACAGGTAGAAACCTCAGGGCCGCTGAGTCGGCGGCCCTGGTTCGTGAACCTTTTTACTATCAAAGAGGTAGTTGCATGAAAAAAAAGATTGTTGTCCTGGGCGGCTCATTCGGCGGGCTCACCGCAGCTCTTGAGCTCCGGCGGATTCTGGGTACTCAGGTCGAAATTACGTTGATCAGCGCGGACAAGAATTTTGTCTTCCTGCCTTCCCTTCCCTGGGTCATCATGGGCTCACGCCAACCAAACGATATTACACTCGACGTTGATGATATCCTGGGACCGAGGGGGATAATCTTCATTCACGACACGGTCAACGAGGTCCGACCTGATGAACTGAAAGTGTGCACCGAGACCAGGGAATACGATTACGATTACCTGATCATATCAACCGGCCCCCATCTTTCCTGCGATGAAATTCCGGGCCTGAGTCCGGAAAAAGGGTATACTCACTGTACCTTTACTCTGGACTATGCCCTCAAGAGCAGGGAGGCCTGGAACAGGCTGCTTGAGGAGCCCGGGCCGATCGTTCTCGGCTCAACCCAGCTGGCCAGCTGCTTCGGGCCCTATTATGAGCTGGCTTTTGAAATGGATTATGAACTCCGTAAACGCAAAATGCGGCATAAAGTCCCCATCACCTACCTGACCTCCGAGCCTTATGTAGGACATATGGGCGTCGGCGGGCTGGGAAAATCTAAACGCTTTATGGAGGATGAATTTGCCGAACTCGACATCAAGACCGTGACCAACCAGTCAATAGACGAGATTACCCCTGATGAGATTCGTCTGGCCGGTGGCGGCAAGTTGCCGTTTAAACTGGCCATGCTGGCTCCGCCATTTAAGGGAGTTGCCGGGGTGGCACCGCTGGGTAATCCACGCGGCTTTATTCCAGCCGACGACCACTATCGCCACCCCGAGCACAGCAACATTTACACCATCGGGGTGGCCATGGCCCTGGCTCCGCCGGAACCGACCCCGGTGCCGACCGGAGTCCCCAAAACCGGATTCATGACGGTGCGAATGGCCAAAGCCGCAGCCGCCAATATTGCTGCCGACATACAAAACAGCCCACCGGACTGCACAAAAGAACTCAGTGTTGTTTGCCTGATGGACATGGGCAGAACGGCGGCGCTCATGGTCGCAGAGCCGGTGCTGCCGCCACGGCAGAAGTCATACTTAAAAAAAGCCCTGTGGGCCAAGTGGGCAAAAGTTCAATTTGAAAAATACTTTCTCTGGAAGATACGACATGGCTACAGCCGGTTGCCGTAAAACAAGGGACCCCATCGCTGATTTATAAAAACTGAGTTTTGTACTTCTATTTAGGAATCGGCAATAACGAGTTTCTCGTCATCCCCAAAGGTAGTTGTCGGGGATCCAGTGGGCTGGAAAGATCATGGATCCCCGACAAAAGCACTCGGGGATGACGGGCGAATAAGAAAGTCGGGAGGAAAAGCGGAAGGCGCATCCTCTCAAGAAATGGTAAGGGAGAACAGATAAATCCTCGTCGAATAATTGAGGCGTTGCACGTTTCAAAGTCGTCATCCCCGCAGTCTTTTGGGCGGGGATCCAGTGACGAGCAGTCAGAGGTTTTTTTGTAAGCAGTCACAGGCACCCCGCCTTCACGCGGTCACGCATGCCCGCATAGAGGGGCTATAACTGCCATGAGCGCCTGCGCAAATTCGGGGCACCTGTAACGGCTTACATCTTCAAGGTATATGAAAACACGTAGGTATATAGCCTGTGATCAGGTACGTTTTTTTTATTAGTCGTTTACCGCCAACGGGAAGAACGGCCTATGTTTTTTATGTTCCCCCAGCTACTCTGGTAAACGGACATGCCCACAGGACGGTGTTACGAGTGCGGAAATTGGAATTCAGGTCATTGCCAGCTCTTCGGATCCCAGATAACAACCCTCAAGGATGACAAAAAATAGGCCAATGTGACAAAGTAGAAGTACGTAATCGGGTATCAACAAGCAATGGTATCCCTTGAGCGCTGAAAAGGTTCTATCAATATGAAAAAGCCCATCTATCTCGACTATAACGCCACCACCCCGCTTGCCCCTGAAGTCATTGAGGCGATGCGGCCCTTTATCGAAGAACATTTCGGCAATCCTTCCAGTAGTCACTGGTATGGGAATAAACCAAAACGAGCGGTTGAGAAGGCACGGGAACAGGTCGCCGGGTTGCTCCAATGCGCGCCTGAAGAAATCATCTTCACCAGCGGCGGCACCGAGGCCAACAATCATGCCATCCAGGGGATAGCCTGGGCCATGCGGGCCAGAGGAAGCCATATTATTACCTCGGCTATTGAACATCCGGCTGTGCTGGAGGTTTGTCGGTTTCTGGCACCTCTTGGTTTTGAAATCACAATTCTGCCGGTCAATGACCAGGGCCTGATTGATCCCGGGGATGTGCAACGGGCCATCCGGCCGGAGACAAGCCTGATCACCATCATGCATGCCAACAATGAAGTGGGCTCCATTGAGCCCATTGCCGAAATCGGGGCAATGGCCCGGGATAAAAAAATACCTTTCCATACCGATGCGGCCCAATCGGTCGGCAAGATCCCAGCCCGTGTTGACGAACTCAACGTCGACCTGCTGTCCATTGCCGGCCACAAACTGTACGCGCCCAAGGGCGTTGGCGCACTCTACATCCGGCGCTCCTGTCATCCGGAAAAATTCTGCCATGGCGCCGGTCAGGAACGGGGCCTGCGGGCCGGGACTGAAAACGTCATGCAGATAGTCGGTCTGGGCAGGGCCTGCGCCCTGGCAAGTCAAAACCTTGCCCGACATAGGACAAAAATGCAGATGTTGCGAGATCGGCTTTTTACTGCAATTTCCAGTCAGGTTCCGGAGGTCCGACGCAACGGTCCGATTGAAAAAGTCCTGCCCAACACTCTGAGTATTTCGTTTAAAGGGGTGACGGCGGATGGAATCCTGGATCAGATAGCCGATGAAGTGGCGGCATCGGCAGGGGCCGCCTGTCATTCCGACACGGTAGAAATTTCCCATGTCTTGCAGGCAATGCATATTCCGGATGAATGGGCAAAGGGAACCGTACGGTTCAGTGTCGGCCGGATGACCACGGAAGATCAGATAGACCAGGCGGCGGCAGCTGTTATCACTGCGGTCAACAAACTCTGGGACGAGCCCGGCCCCATCGCCCGCAAGTAAAAAATCGCGGCCTTGCAATACCGCTCCGCGGTGTTGTGAATCTCTCGGCGTCCTGCGTCGTTTTCACAAAAAACATTCTGATTACCCACAATCCTCAACCGAATGCAAGGGATACCATCGCTGAATACCGGAGGGCATTACGAACCCAGTGAATTAATGATGAATTTACAGGGCCCTGCAATCCGGAAGAACAAGCGATGTTATCCCTGAGTTGTGAAAAGCTGAGCTTTGTACGTAATCAGAAAAAACGTTGACACAGCGTGGCATAGGGCTTATATATTGATAAACACTCATATGCATATGCACACACATATACCTGAGCATAAATAAAGATGAAACAACTTGCCCGATTTATCAAAATACTCGGCGACACCAGCCGCCTCTCAATCATCAAAGCCATCGGCAGTGATGCCCGCTCGGTGAGTGAAATTATCAAAAAAACAGACCTGTCGCAGACCCTGGTCTCTTTTCACCTGCGAAACCTGCGGGATTCAGGGATAGTCCAGACCCGCCGTCAAGGCCCATTTATCTATTACAACCTCACGGACCCGAACCTTCTTCTCCTTCTTGATCAACTTGCGCTTATGGCCGGGCTGCAGGATACGCCATTCAAGACGGATCAACACCTGCAATCACTGAAAACCCAGGCTCAAGGGAGGTAGCATGTGGTGGAACGGACAGGCATGGGGGCACATGTATGGCGGCTGGTGGCTGATGCCGGTTTTCGGACTGCTCTGCATGGTTATTTTTCTCTATGCAATCTCCAAAATATTCGGCAACAATTCCTGCCGCCGGTCCTCTCCCCAGTCGGATGACCAGGACAGTATCAATTCGCTCAAAAATGAAATCCAGCAACTGCGCCGGGAGATTCAAACTCTGCGCAACAATACCCCGAACAACACAAATGAGGATGTTTCATGAATCGTACCCTGCCGCTACTGTTACTCTTTGTTCTGTTTGTTTCCGCCCCGCTCTATGCTGCCGACATGGTGCCACCATTCACCTTCACCGATCTTACGGGCAAGACCTATACCTCGGATACGCTTAAAGGTGCTCCGCTGGTGATCAATGTCGGTGCACACTGGTGACCCAAGTGCACCAAGGAAGCTCCTGAGTTACAGAGAGCCTATCTGAAATACAAAGACAAGGGTGTTGTTTTCCTTGGTCTCTTTGCCAGCAAAGACAAAGAAATCAAAGCGTTTGCGGATAAATTTCAGCTGACCTACCCGGTGGGGAAAGAAAGCGGTATTGCCACTATTTTATGGGTGAAGGCTATTCCGGAAACCCTGTTTATCGACAAAGAGGGCCGGATTGTAAAACGGTATTCAGGCACGATAAATTATGATGAGTTGACGACCGAAATTGATACATTGCTGAAATAAAAACTATGAGTATTGACAAAGATAACCTGGAAAAGCTTGACCGCTCGCAAAAAAAGGAACTGCTCAGTGCCCTTGTTGCATCTCTGCTCCATGATCCGAGTGAAGACGAGAAAAAAAGTCTTCTCCAGAACATTGTCTCCACCGGCGGAGATAATCTGCAGGTCATCGACATGGTCGAACACTGAATCAAGGAATGCACGGATTCAGGTGTGAATCCCATTGAAATGAGCAAAGAGGTTATGGCGGCCATCAGCTACACCTACGGCCTGGCCTCCTATTCCACCCCTGAACTGCGCAGTCTGTTTGATGACTGGCTCGGCGAAATTGAACATATGGTGGTTGATGTAATCCATACCCAAAAAAAGGCCGACCCGAACCAGATAGGTGCCCGGCTTAACCTGCAACCCGACAGTGTCCTGTTTATTTTAAGCAAACTGGCCCGTGAAGGAAAAATCAACCTGCAGGCGTCGGGAAACGGGCTGACTGTTCAGCATGACCCAAAAAGGGATACAGGAAAAATTCAGCTCTTGAGGAAGAAGCAATGAAAGAAAAAATTGCAAGCGGCGGTGCAGTTACCACGGCCCTTGCCTATACGATGTGCTGACAACTTCCCCTGCTCCTGGCCAGTTTCGGCCTGGGAAGTTTTACCATGTCCATGTGGTTTAACAGGTACCGCTGGATTTTTTTAATAGCGACCATCGTTCTTCTCGGGTTTGCCTATTACCAGACCTACAAAAATAAAAAAACCTGCACCACCTGGAGCAGAAGGATTTTACATGGCACCACCGTATTAAGCCTGGGATTGATTGTCTACACCCTGATCAAAACACAATAAGGGAAAAATATGTTGGATCAAAAACAAAAAGCGACGACAGACCCCGGCTGTTGAGCTCCGGATGAAGATACCGGCGGTCGCCGGGAACAAGGCGGGAGTTTTCTCGCACGGTTATCGGGCAAATTACTCAAACCGGACTCTTCAGCTCCGTTGCCTTCGGAACAATCTGCAGATAAAGAGATCCGCCGGACGGAAAACTGCATGGTCTGCGGGGAGAAGCTGCAATACCGGGACCAGGCAATTGATCTCACCTGCAGCTACTGCAAAAGAGCGGACTCTGGACATATCGTCTGCCCGAACGGTCATTATATCTGCGATCAGTGCCACAATCAGGATGCGATGCGGGTTATCGAGGATATCATCCTGACCACTGATTCGACAGCTCCC
>DRKH01000431.1 GCA_011051825.1 Desulfobulbus sp. | reverse complement strand
AGGTCACCCTGCTGAACACCATGCTGGTTTTCCTGGCCACCGGGTTTCTCGTCGCGGCGGCCACTGTGGAGGAACGTGAAAATATCCATTTTTTCGGTGCGCCCTATAGAGTATACATGCAGCGGACAAAAAAGTTCATTCCCTGGCTGTTTTAACGACACTCCTGATAGAAAAACGAACGTATGCAACTTTCAGAGGCGAGGTTGTTGTGTATTTCCGATCCTGGTGGTATAAACAGGCGTATTTTTTTTCTGCGTAGCTTTTTTTAAAAAACATGAAAATTCTTACAGTTAATAGTAATCCTACGGACAACACGGTAACTTGTGGTACTCACTAGTTGAATTAAAAAAGACGGAACAAAACGAAATCAGCGCCCGGGTGACAACGGATGACAACGCTCTCTGGTTTTCCGGTCACTTTCCCGACGACCCGATCCTGCCCGGAATCGGTCTGCTGGGCATGGTTGCCGATTGTATAGCCGCCACAATTAAAGAGACCATTGTCATGGCGGGCTTAAGCAGGATTAAGTTCAGAAAAATCGTCCGACCCGGAGAACAACTTGACATTCTTGTTACATCCGGCAATAAAAGAGACCAATATACATTCCGGATAACAAGCGGCAATCAGGATGTCTGCTCCGGTACCATGCGTTTCAGACAACAGCAAACCCCTCAGATGAACAACAGTGAAAATATGAACAACGACATTTCCCAGACCATCACCCGAATTGCAGCAATTATCATTGATGAACTCAAGCTTGAAGATGTGACCCCGGAAACCTTTGATGCCGATCTCGATCTGGTCGATGAAGTGGGTATCGATTCCATGGATCTGGCGACCATCGCCCTGGTTCTCCGGGATGAATACGGCATCCGGATAGACGAGGATGATTATCCAAAGCTGACCACCGTACGGATCATTGCCGAGTACATCGACAACAAGCTCAAAAGCGACGACTGACCCGTGCAGACCGAAAAACAGCAGGAATACAAATTTTCCGATATCATAGCCGATCCGGTTATCAGAAAGCGGTGGGAAAAGGTCCGGAAGTATTTTTTCCTCCGCGAATCCACCTACGACATGACGAGCCGGTGCAATATCCGCTGCGAAGGCTGCTATTATTTTGCCGGTGAGAGTCAAAAACAATTCGCCGATGAGAATCGGGATCCGGCCGCCTGGAAACAGCTTTTTGAAGGGGAAAAAGAGCGGGGCATAACCTTTGTCGTTCTTGCCGGGGCCGAGCCTTCCATGGTACCGGAGTTGTGCAGGGTCTGCTTTGACGTGATTCCCCTGGGCGCCATAGCCACCAACGGGTTGAAGCCGATCCCGCGGGAAATCAACTACCGGATCCACATCTCGACCTGGGGCAATGACCGGACCAGCCTTGCGGTCAGAAAGGCTCCGGATATGCTGGTCCGGCAGATGGAAAACTACCGGGATGACCCCAGGGCTGTTTTCGTGTACACCTTCTCACCGGTCAACATTGACGAGGCCCGGGAGGTCACCGAACTGCTGGCCGGCGGCGGACAGCAGATTACCTTTAACATGTTTTCGGCCCCGATAGGCTACAACGGTCATCTCCGTCATACGGCAGAGACGCTTGCAAAAACCCGCCAGGTCATGACCGAGCTGCTGGCGGAATTTCCGGAGACCGTGCTCTTTTCGCCCTACAATATTATTACCCATACCGAAGAAAAGGGACTGCACGAGCTGTTTTCCTGTTCCTATCCCCGGATGAACCCGTCCACCGATATCGGCCTGGGCCGCTCCTTCCGGCAATACCGCACCGATCTGGCCTGGGACCGCGAGGCCGCCTGCTGCGTGCCGGACACCGACTGTGACGACTGCCGCCATTATGCTGCCGGCAGCGCCGTGGTGACGGCCCGGATGTATCGCCACGCCACCGACCCGGCAACCTTTTCCGCCTGGCTCGACTACGTGGACACCTATCTGGCGGTCTGGGTCCGAGGATATGATAAGGGAGCACATCTCTGCGAGCATCCGGTCATTCCGGCAAATGTATAGTACGAGTTTCCTCCCGGAGCGCGGAAGTGAGAAGAACTCAGAACTCAAAACTCAAAACTCAAAACTCGAAATCAATGATAACCGTCAGTTCACTGCTCGATGACCACTGGTATGAGCGCTATAAAAAAATATCCAGACTCAATATCCGCAGTTCCATCTACGATGTAACCGACCGCTGCAACCTGCGCTGCAAGGGATGTTTTTTCTTTTCTTCAGGCGAGCATGAGCGGGCTTCGGAAGAAAAAGACATCAACAAGTGGCATGCCTTTGTCGAAAAAGAGATGGCGCGCGGAGTGAATCTGGCCATCCTTATCGGTGGCGAGCCCACCCTCTGCCTGGACCGGATCGAGGCCTTTTACAAACGGCTTCCCACCTTCTGCGCCACCAACGGGTTGATTAAAGTTCCCAGGGACCGTTTTCCCGATATGATGGTCGGCCTCTCCCTGTGGGGTGATGTGGAAGATGAGACAACCCTGCGCGGCAAGGACACCTTTAAGATTTCCAGCGCCAATTACGAGGGTGATCCCCACGCCTACTACCTGTACACCATCACCCCAAAACAGCTTGGCAAGACTGAAAAGATCATCCGCAAAATCAAAGACGTCGGTCTCAAGGTTCACATGCAGCTGCTGTCCAACGATGAAGGGGTGGACGGATTCTCCTGGCAGCCGGACGAGCTGGTCGCCATCCGGGCGGAAATGGATGACATGCTGGACAAGTACCCGCAGACGGTGATCTCTTCAAAGTATTATCATAAGATCATCACCAGCGGCAGGATGCTGGACCGGGAATTCGGCTGGATGGAATGCCCTTCGGTTACCGAACCGATTGATAAACGAGAGCCACGTCCCAAACGGCTGACCAACTTTATCCGCTGGGCCTCGGATCTTGAAACCATGCACCGCTGCTGCACCTCGGAAACCCGTGACTGCTCCACCTGCAAGGATGGGGCAGCCCACATGAGCTGGGTCATGGTCAACAAGCGGGCCCATATCAAGACCACACAAGATCTCCAGAACTGGATTGAAGTGTACGAGATGTTTGCCAAGCTCTATCAGTTCATCCCCTGGTAACAGGCATGGGGGAAAGAGACGCGGTCATTGTCGGCTATGATGCCGTCTCCCCGCTGGGAAGCGACCTGGACAGCCAGTGGCAACGGGCTCTTGCCGGAAAAAGCGGCATCGGCCCGCTGACCCGTTTTCCGCTGGCCCCTGATTTTCCCGTGTCTATTGCCGGTCAGGTTCCGGACATTGATAATGAAAATTTCCCGTTTCTCACCCCCCGGCACCAGGCGGCCTGGAGTTCGCCGGTCTTCAAGTATTCCATGCTCTCGGTGGCCCGGGCCCTTGAGCGGAGTCGGATTGAAATAACCCCTGATATTGCTCCCAGAGTCGCGGTAACCTACAGTTCAGCCATCGGCGGCCTGGACGCGGTACTGAATGCCGACCGGCGGCTGCAGGCGGAAAACAAGCTGCCCCTGCCCTATGCCAACCCCAATTCCTGCATCAACATGGTCGGCGGTAAGATCGCCATCTTAACCGGGGCCCAGGGACCGATCACAACCACCATTACCGCCTGTGCCACCGGCCTGAGTTCAATCATCATCGGAGCCATGTTTCTGGCCCAGGGCCGGGCCGATGTCGCCATCTGCGGGGCGGTTGACTTTGCCCTGGTCGAGCCGATCGTGGCCGGATTCTACACCATGAACGGGGTCTATAACCCGAAAGAGGGCCGGGAAAATGACCCGCCGGAGACCGCCAGTCGTCCTTTTTCCTCGGATCGGCGGGGTTTTGTCATTTCCGAAGGTGCCGGAGCGGTGATTCTGACCACAAGAGCATTTGCCCGGACCCATGGTCTGCAAGCGTCTGCCGAGCTTGCAGGCTGGGGCATGACCTCGGATGCCCACCACTTTGTCGCCCCCCACCTGCCGACGGTTACCCGGTGCATGGAGGAAGCGATTGCCGATGCCGAACTGGAGCCCGGCAACATTGATGCGGTCAATGGCCATGCGGCCTCAACCAGGGTCGGTGATCAGGTTGAATACGACGCCCTGCGGGCGGTCTTCGGCAATACGCTGCCACCGGTCAGCGCCAACAAATCGCTCATCGGTCATGCCATGGGTGCCTCCAGCGTCATCGAGACTATTTTTGCACTCCAGGGCATGCAGGCTGATATCCTGCCGCCGACCATCAATTATACGCCGGACCCGCAAATCGACATTGATTGCGTGGCCGAGGGCAAGCGGGCGGTAAGCCAGGAATTTGTGTTGAAGAACGCCTTTGGCTTTGGCGGCTGCAATGCCTGCGCGGTTTTTCGAACTATTTGATTTATTTTTTTGCTTGCCGGGGGAATGGCGCGAAGTAGTGGTACGAGGACACAATTAAATTGAAAAATAAACACCCCATATACTATCAAAAACAAGATTACGCCGGTTTTTGGAAAAGACTTGGCGCATGGATCGTCGACTTATTGGTAATCATTGCCTGCATTGCAGTATATTGGTACGTCGTATATCATATAGTTAATGATCCAATAATGATGTTCAAAATTATTTTTTTTACCTCTTTATTATTTATGTATGTATACTTGGCGGTCATAAAATCGTCCAATTTCAGGACAATAGGTTATAATCTCTTCGGCATCAAAGTCGTCGATCTTTTAGGTAATAGTCCAAATTGGTCCACGATGTTAATCAGATTTTTATTAATATTTATAGGACCTTTTACCTTCATAATAGATATTTTGTGGCTTACAGGTGAGCAAACCAAACAAACTTTGCGCGATAAATATGCAGGGACCTATGTTGTGAAAAATACATCAATACCAAAGGGAACCGGATTGTTGAGGACAGTATCACTACACTTTATGGGTTGGAATTTATCTTTCAAAGAAGTTTATTTTAAATAAAATGAAATACTTCCAACTAACTACTTACTGCATCATCATATGTATGATTTCATACTCACTGTACCTGTGGATTAAATTATACTTCGAAAATAAAACAATAAAACAATTAAGGCATATATACCCTAATGGTTTCTCCTACAAAGATGAATCATATTTTACAACTCCTGGTCACGGTGAACTCCCGGCATTAAAAACAGCTGACCTTATTCTATTTAATTCAATAGACATTTCAAATCTTGAAAAAGAAAGTGACGGTCCTGTATCTATACAGATATCAGACCCAACATCTTACTACTAGAAATAACTTGCTCCACCGCTCTGCGGTGGAACATTCCATAACTGCGCTCTGCGCCAAATACAACAGATGAAGGCACCGAAAAACAGAAAGGTCTTTGTGGTCGGCTACGAGACCGCTACCGCACTCGGCAACACCTTTGCCAAAACCTGGCAAAATGCCGAAAACGGGCTGGCCGGTTTTCGCAAGGTGACCCGGTGCGAAACCACAAGCCGATCCAATGTGGTCGGTGAAATTCCCGACTGGGATCCGGGCACTCTTCCCTATGTCACTCGAAAAGAGGCCTCGCTCTGGGATGCGGCCTATGTCTTTCTCACCATGGAGGTCTGTCGAAACGGGCTGGCCCATGCCGGCCTGGAGATCAACGACGACACCGGCCCGCGGACCGGCTGCCTGATCGGCTCGGCCTTAAACGGCACCGACAGTTTTCGCATTGCCATGGATAATTATGTCAACCGGGGACCGTTCAAAGTCAGCCCCTATCTCCTGCCCAATGTCTGCGCCAACCTGCCTGCCGGTAAGGCAGGAATGCTGCTCGGCTTCACCGGCCCGATCTTCTCACCCCAGGGGGCCTGCGCTTCAGGAAATCATGCCATAGCAATCGGGGCCCGAATGATCCGGGACGGAGACTGTGACTTTGTCCTGGCCGGCGGAGTTGAGACCTGCCTGATCCCGGAAATTATCCAGGGCTTTGCCAATATGCTGGCCACCATCAAGGTCGGGCCCGGGGATCGGGCCGCAGATGATCCGACCCAAGCCTCACGGCCGTTCAGCCTTGACCGCAAGGGGTTTGTACTGTCGGAAGGGGCGGGTGTTGTGGTTCTTGCCGCCGAAGAGATGATACTGGCCCATGGCCTGAAGAAACGAGCGGAAATTGCCGGTATCGGCTGGAATTCGGACGCCCATCATTTTACCCGGCCCAATTCCGAAACCGTGACCCGGGCCATGCTGGACGCCATTGATGATGCCGAGATCCCCCCATCCGCCATCGGTGCGATCAATGCTCACGGCACCTCAACCCCCACCGGCGACTCCACCGAGGTTGAGTGTTTGCGGGCCGTCTTCGGCAGTGGCCTCGAGAAAATTCCCGTCTCGGCCAACAAGTCCCAGCTCGGACACAGCCTGGGGGCATCGGCGGCCATTGAGGCGGCCCTTGCCATTGAGGCCATGGGCAAGGGTATTGTCCTGCCCACGGTCAATCATATCCCGGATCCCGCCTTCAGCGACCTGGATGTGGTAGCCAACGCGGCCCGACCCCATGTTCATGAATTTGTCCTCTCCAACTCCTTTGGCTTCGGCGGCACCAACTGCTGTATTGTTTTTCGTGGAGTGTAAAAAAAATTGGTTGCCGGCTCAAATTAAAAGGGATAACATCGCTCGTTTCAACTATGGGGTGCCTTGAAAAATTAGAATTTTCGTTCGAGGTCAAGGAACAGGAAAATTAAAAAGCGCAGCATATTAGTCATATGTGAGCATTTTTCATTTTCCTGTGACGCAGAGATCGGGCGAAAAGGCAATTTTTCAAGGTGGCCTATGGTGATGTTTGGTTAATAGCCCTATGTTTAGTGGGTTAGGTTACAATTACTTTGTCATTCAGCGATGGCATCCCTGATGATTTTTTTCATAGACCACCCGTAAATAAAAAAGAATGCGACCTAAACCCTTTATTCCTGAGTTCCAGGACAACCCTTCCCATGTCAGGGACAAAAACAGCGGCCTGGTATGGCATCGCTGTGAGCTGCGGACCCTGTACGTGGATACCGATCGATCCCAGGTGGTCTACCATGCCAACTATCTGAAATATTTTGAGTTCGGCCGGGCATCGCTGATGCGGGAGGCCTCCTACCCGTACAAAAAGATCGAGGAAAGCGGCTACATCTATCCCATTATCAAGACCGAGCTCAACTATTACACCCCGCTTTTCTATGATGACCTGATGTATATCCATACCAGGCCCGCCAAGATTGAAATGGTCAAACTGCAGTTTGACTACCTGATCACCAGGGCCGACAACGGCGAGATCGTCTGCACCGGCTTTACCCGCCATTGTGCGGTCAACACCAAAGGCATCCCGGTGGAAATCGATGAAAAAACCATCCGGCTCTGGCAGGAATTTCCAGGTTCATGACCACTGCCCGCCTCCCGATTACGATCCCGATCCAACCCTGGTTCCAAGATCACTGTTTTAACGACAGGATCGTCCTGCCTGCGGTGGAGACCCTGCTCCTGCTGGCGGCCGAGGTCCACAAGAAATACCCGGAAATTGATGTCCGGGTCATGGAGGATGCCCGTTTTACCCGCTTTCTTGAAATCCCTCCGCAAAGCACTTCACTTGAGGCCCTGGTGGAATGCAGCAGGACGACGGATGGTTCCACCATCCAGGCCAGACTCCTGAGCCGGGTCCGGTTTAAGGCCATGGCCAGAATCCTTGAACACGGTGAGGTTCTGTTTCCTGCTACAACAAGCGATGACACGGATACAGTGCTTCCTCATGAACCCCTGGAAAATACGGTGACTACAGTGAAAGCGGACACCATTTACCGGAAACTGGTCCCCTTTGGTCCGGCCTACCACACCCTGCAGGACACCCTTTTTCTCTCTGCGCAGGGAGCGTCAGGCACAGTAAAGGCCCCTGCCCTGCCTGAAACCGGCATCATGGGGCAGCTCGGCTCTCCTTTTCCGTTGGACGGCGCCCTGCACGCGGCCTGTGTACATGGTCAGCAATATGTTGATTTCATACCCTTTCCGGTGGGCTTTCACCGCCGGATCGTCAGGACACCCACCCGGGCAGGCGTAAGCTACCAGACCAATGTTTTCTCCGTCACCCGCACCGAAGACGAGCTGGTATATGATCTGGGTATTTTTGATGGAAATGGACAGGTGTATGAAACCGTCACCGGAATACGGATGCGAAACGTGGGGAATAAGAATTAGGAATTAATAATTAGGAATTAAGAATTAGGAATTTTTTGTTTCATTGTTTTGAGTATGGAACCGGAGAGCTTTAACAGTTCTTCGCAATCCGTAATGATGGAATCGGCATGCTGCCTGTCAAGAATTTGAGCATCTCTGAGTAGGCGCAGCCAGTAATGTGTCTCTCTTGCCTCCTTGTAAGCGATACTGATTTTTGAAATAAAATCTCTTTCTGACTGGCCTCCAATTGCCTCTTCCACGTTGGCCCCGATGGAGGTCCCGCTGCGAAGGATTTGTTTTGCAAGCACGAATTCATTTTTCTGCTCACAGAGATAACGATACAGCTTTATAATTCGTAGAGCAAAGGCATATGATTTTTCCTGGACAGCATTTTTCCTTTTCATACCTAATTCATAATGCTTAATTCCTAATTCCTAATTCCTAATTTTTAATTTTTAATTTTTAATTATCCGGCTCAATCCATACGAGTAACTTTTCCATGGAAACCCTGGTCAGCCAGCGCAGAAAGATCATGGAGTAAACCGCTCCGGAAAGATACATCCCGAGCAGGAAAACCAGGTGTGAAAATCCGTAAACCAGGGGACCGCCGACCCCGGCGATCCAGGGGTTATGCAGTTTAATCGACAGGGCACCAAGGGCTCCGACAGCCGGCCAGCCGAGGATAAAGCTGCCGGCAATACAAAAAATACCAGCCAGCACAAGCGGTGTGGGCTTGCCTTTAAACGCAGACAGATCCGCCTGTTCATCAATGGCGGAACGAACAAAATCGGTTTCCGCTATTTTTAATATGCTCTGCCTGATCATCCGAAATGTATTGCACTCAAAGAGAAAGGAACCATATAGATACATGGTAACCACATCAGGCTCTCCAATCAACAGCTAACAGAACCGGCAGCGTGAACAAACCTGATTTATCACCAACAGCGGCCTGGTCCTTTTTCGACAGGATCTACTGCATCTCCATTGACCGGCGCAGTGACCGGAGGGAACAGGCCAAAAAACAGTTTGCCGAGGTCGGCCTGCTGGAACGGGTTGAATTTGTCATCGTGGCCAAACATCCTCAAGACCGGGAAAAGGGCATTTTCGAGTCCCATATGTGTTGTCTGCGCAAGGGACTGGAGGCAGGAGCCAAGCACATCCTTATCTTTGAAGACGATGTTTTTTTTCAAAAGTTTGATAGCCGCTCATTGCATAACGCCTGCTCCCAGCTGGGCCGTTCAACCAATTGGGACGCCCTGTTTCTGGGCTGCATCACCGGGGGCAGTACAAAAACGGAAAACAGCTCACTGGTTCGGATCCAATACCGCTGCCTGGCCCATGGATATGCCTTGAACCGACCTTTTGCCAAACGTCTTGCCCGGGAAAACTGGAGCGGTATTCCCTTTGATGAACTGCTCCGACGCAGCCGGAGCCATT
>DRKH01000430.1 GCA_011051825.1 Desulfobulbus sp. | reverse complement strand
GCATTGAGGCGCTGAACGGTATATTCCAGGCAGCGAAAGCAAGAGCACGAGGATTCCGACAAGACGAGACGTTCATCAGTATGATTTACCTCTTGGCTTCACCGGTGCAGGATATCCTGAAATCCACATGAAACGTCGAAGAGCCGATTTTTTTGAACAAACGCGTAATGCACCCTCGTAGCCACCTTTCTTTCCCTCTTCATATAGCGAAGGGAAAACTGGGGCAGCAACTACGGCGGCTTTCATTGCCGTCACAAGTTCCTCGGTAACGGCATATCCGTAGGAAAACTCAGAAAAATCTGGATTCATGGCTAATGATATTTTGCTCTAACGCTTCGCGTAACCGGGCGCTCAAAGCTGCAGAGCGAAGCGGCGCAGCTTTGAGCGATCCGTGTTTACGCGTTTGTTATGATTTTTTGAAATCATTATTTGGGAAATAAATTCTATCTGATACTGACAGCGAAAAACCACCTGCTCTAATGACACCTAAATAAAGTGAAAAAAGAACAAGGGCCCATAAAAAAAGTGCAATAATGCTGTTTGGGAACAATAGATGATTATCTGAAAAGAACGGTATGAACCATGAAAACAAGGCGTTCTTATTTACAAAATAAGCGTAACAATCTAAAGCAACAGAGATTGTTAAGGCCAAGCAAAGAAATTCAAGCTGATGTTCTTTATCTTTTTCTGAAACCAAGGATTTATAGTATTCGTAGGCGATTGCATTAGAGTTTTTTATTGCGTAACGCTCAAGCTGATATAAATAAAAATAGTCTTTTGGCTCTATATCCTCCCATTGGTCATCGCCAAAAAATGATAAAATCTTATATGGAAGCAGCATACTAATAAACCGGAGAAGGTATTGAGTTAACGGCACAACGAAAGACATAAAAAATGTAAAGATCGTGAAAAACAAGAGAACCTGACCAAGCTTATAATCACTGGCAATTGATTTGTAAGACAGCGCTGATATATGGCTTTTATGGAAGACCACTAAACTAAAATCAAGAAAAAAAACGAAGGTGGCCAGCAATGCAAAATAGCGAAATTCTCTCGCCTTCTCAAGTTGGCCGCTTACTTTTTCTATAGATTTATTCCATGACATGTCTTTTACTCATAACAATAAATTATTTGATTTCTGATTATCTACCTACCTGACTTCAGCCAACTTGACAATGGTTTTCCATGACCATATGTTTGAATATATATCTGGATATCACTCATTTTTTGTTGCTATCATGAAATAAGATATCCTGAATTTGTATAATAAGTGCACAGCCTCCACCAAGGTAAGACACCACAAAGGGCCATATGTATTGTGGACTGTCCAGAAACACGTAATGCTCCCAGCGGCGTTGCCATGGCCACTGTTCTATTTCCCGCCATCCCGGTCTTCTCGCTCATGACGGAATTGGCTGGTATGCGGGAGTGCGGCAGGAGACAGAGCCCGCTTCAGGGGGCGACAAACTCCATGCTGCCGAAATAGCGCTGCCATTGCTTCATCTCGGAGGTGGTCATGCCGGTTGCGGGGAGATCCGCGCGCACCGGTCGACCCACCCGGCGGGCCTTGGCAAGACCCCAGGGATGGTAGGGCAGCAGGCTGTAGCGGCGCACACCCAGGGTCCGGAGCAGGGCGGCCAGGCGGGCGATATTGTCGTCCGTGGCGGTGTAACCGGGGACCAGGGGAATGCGGACCAGGACCTCGACCGATTCCACGGCCAGCAACCGGACCAGGTTGGCCAGGATGATGCCGTTGCTGTGGCCGGTGAGTTGGCGGTGGTGCTGGGGGTCGGCCAGCTTGAGGTCGTAGAGTACCAGGTCCAGGTTGCCGAGACAGGCCGTGGCAAAGGTGTCCCAGGAAAAGAGGCCGCAGGTCTCCATGGCCGTGTGCAGCCCCTCCTGCCGCAGCCGTGCCAGCAGGCGGCCGGCAAACCCCATCTGCAGGGTCGGCTCGCCGCCGGACAGGGTGATGCCGCCGTTCGAGGTCTCGTAGTAGAGCCGGTCCCGGAGCAGGACCTCCAGCAGCTCTTCCAGGCCGTATTCCCGGCCCACCCGTTCCAGGGCCCTGGTCGGGCAGGCATCGGCGCAGAGGCCGCAGGCTGTGCAGTGGCCGCGGTCGATGCGGTCGCCGTTGGCAAGCGATGCCGCCTGCTCGGGACAGACCGGGGCGCAGTCGCCACAGGCCATGCACCTGCGGGCGGTGAAGGCGATCTCCGGCTCCGGCTGTATCAGCTCGGGATTATGGCACCAGGGACAGCGAAGGGGGCAGCCCTTGAAGAAGACCGTGGTCCGGATGCCGGGACCGTCGTGCAGGCTGTAGCGGCCGATATTGCCGATCAGCGCCCTGGTCACAGGTGGGGCATCATCAGTTGCAGGTGCTTGGCCATGTAACCGAACTTGTTGAGGTAGTTCAGGTTGCCCTCGGTGCGGACATCATGGCGCAGCATGGAGCCGAGGATATCCTGCCGGGGCGAGATGATGAAGTTGAGCAGGCTGCGGCCGCTGCGGAAGACAACCGTGATGTGGGGGTCGGGGATGGTCCCCTCGATGACCTGCATCCGGTCGTCGGCAAACACGGCCGCCACGCTGACCTGGCCGTCCTCGGAGCGGAACTGGTAGCGTCCGTTGAATGCATGGATATTGCGCCGATAGTCGGGGTTGAGGACAAACACGGCCTGCATCAGGGTAAGCAGGGTCTGCAGAAACTCCTCGGCCACCTCGGAGGTAAAGCAGTCCCTGAACCTGCGCCACAGCTCCTTCTCCATCTTTCCGGGAAAAAAGTCTGCCATATCACTCTCCTTGCGCCTCCGGCGGCAGCGGCACCGCCCCGCCGCCCTCCAGGTCGTACTGGGTGCGGGTGATCAGTTCATCCTGCATCATCCTGTTCAGGTCCTTGAAATAGGCTGAATATCCCGAGACCCGCACCAGCAGCTCCGGGTACTTTTCCGGGTGCTTCTTGGCATCGAGCAGCATCTCGTAGGTCATGATGTTGAACTGCACCTGGTGGCCGCCGGCCCGGAAATAGGCCTCGATGGTCTCGGCGAACCGCTCCGCCATGGCGGCCCGGTCCTC
>DRKH01000429.1 GCA_011051825.1 Desulfobulbus sp. | reverse complement strand
TGTAACAATATTGCGCCGAATTTTCGTTCATTTTCAAGGCGTGAAAAGAGTTGCATAGCAGTGCTATGTAACTTTTTTCGCAACGCAGAAAATGGGCGAAAAGGCAAGCAAGATGTTACAGTTATTTGTACACAGTCCCTAACTGCCGCAGCGGCCTCCTGCAGTAACCAGTCGATCATCCGGCAGTGTCCGGATGATCGTTTTTTATTCTGGTGGCAGCCTTCTTGTTTGCAGGCTATATTCACGGGCTATGAAACAGGAGATTCTGCATCAATTACGCACCATCCTCGGCCGGGAGAACCTCCTGACCGCACCGGAAGATCTTGCCTGCTACAGCTTTGACGGCAGCGGTGGCAAGACCCCGCCCCAGGCGGTGGCCTTTCCGGACAGCACGGAGCAGGTCGCCGCCATCCTCAGGCTTGCCGACAGCCACCGGTTTCCGGTTATACCACGGGGAGCCGGCAGTGGCATGACCGGCGGGGCCCTGCCTGTACACGGGGGGCTGGTCCTGGCCCTGGGCCGCATGAATCGGATTCTGGAAATTGATACAGACAACCTGATAGCGGTTGTCCAGCCCGGCGTGATCACCGGTGAACTGCAGTCGGCCCTGCAAAAAAAAGGGCTCATGTATCCCCCTGATCCGGCCAGTCTCAAATTCTGCACCCTGGGCGGCAATGCAGCCGAATGTGCCGGCGGCCCCAGTGCAGTCAAATACGGTGTTACCCGGGACTACATAATCGGCTGCGAGGCCGTTCTTCCTTCCGGTAAAGTTATCACCACCGGAGTACGGACCGAGAAAGGGGTCACCGGATATGACCTGACCCACCTCCTGATCGGTTCCGAGGGAACGCTTGCAATTTTCACCAAACTCATCCTCCGTCTGTTGCCTTTGCCCGAGGCCGGAAAAACCTTTCTCCTGCTCTTCTCCACTATTGAACAGGCCGCCGAAATAGTCGCGGAGATACTGCGCAGCGGGATCATGCCCTGCACCCTGGAATACATGGATCAAACGGCCATATCCGTTGTCGGGGAGATGCTGAGCACACCACTGCCCGACACCACCCGGGCCCTGCTTCTCCTTGAAATCGACGGCACCGGAGAAGAGGTGGAACTGCAGGCCGGAGCAATACGTACATTTCTCGCATCCAGACCGGTCATCCTGCAGGAGGCAGCCACCGAAGAAGAACGGCAGCAACTCTGGCAGGCCAGACGCTCCATCTCTCCGGCCACCTTTTCCATCAAGCCCCATAAAATCAGTGAGGATGTGGTGGTGCCCAGGTCAAAGATCCCGAATCTGGTCCACTGTACCAACCGGCTTGCCGGTGAGCTTGAACTCACCATTCTCACCTTTGGTCACGCCGGTGACGGCAATATCCATGTCAACATTATGATCGACAAAAACGATCCGCAGGAATATGACCGGGGCCTGAAGGCCAAAGAAAAACTCTTCAAAGAGGTTCTCAAACTCGGCGGGACCCTGTCCGGGGAACACGGCATCGGCACCACCAAGGCCGCTTTCCTGCCCCTGGAAATCACCCCGGCAACCCTGTCACTCATGCAGCAGATCAAGCAGCTCTTTGACCCGAACAACGTTCTCAATCCCGGCAAGATTTTTCCTGAGGCACCTGGCAAAACAGGCTTCTGCGCAAAAGGATCAGATATTGAGAACCCGTAACAATCCGCTCGCCATGACGGGAGGTCCCGAAAAACCGTGCTGATTCGGACAGGCCACCGATAACTTTGTATTGACATAAAAAGCCTTTTGGAATAACATAAAATATTTATTAATTGTTCGGGTCAGTGCAATCAACAAGCAGATGGGTCATGCCATCAACAAAGGATGTGATTGAATCATGATAGAAGTTGAAGTCAGAGGCGACCTCGAGTATGCCATTCGCCAGCTCAAGAAGAAACTGCAGATCGACGGCATCAAACGTGAGCTGAAACGACGTGAATACTACGAGAAGCCCAGCGTCAAGAAACGGCGCAAGGCCGCGGAAGCGTTACGCAAACTCCGCAAGTTCAACCGGATGCGACGTCGCCAGTTCTAACAGGTTCGTGACTGTATCCATGAGCCGGTTGACGAATAGTCAACCGGCTCATTCGTTGTAAGCCGCCGTTCACTGACCGGCGGAACTTTTCTTTTCCCGGCGGACTCCCCCCAATGTCGGATTTTCTTTCCAGTCTTGATCTTTTCCTGCAGTACCTCATTGTAGAGAGGAGACTGGCCGAAAACACCATAGAATCCTACCATTCCGACCTGTCATTCTTTTTTAACTTCCTCCGACAGAGCGGCCTGAAAAATATCTCGGCCATAGAGCCCACGCACGTGCAGGCGTTTCTGGCCGACTGTCACCACCGGGGTATCAGCGCCCGCAGCAACAGCCGGCGCCTGGCCGCCCTGCGGGCCTTCTTTTCTTTTGCCTGCAGACGTACCCTTGTCCAAAGCAATCCGCTTGTCCATATACATGGACCGAAAATCGGCCAGAGCCTGCCCAAGGCTCTGAGTGTGAAGGAGGTCGATGCCCTGCTGGCCCTGCCCTCTGAGAAAACAGGCCCGCTGGTTTTACGGAACCATGCCATGCTGCACCTGCTCTATGCCACCGGTATACGGGTATCCGAGTTGGTCCGGCTTCCGGTCACCGGCTGCAACTTAAGCAGCTGCCACGTCCGGATTCTCGGCAAAGGCGGCAAGGAACGGATGGTTCCCTTCAGCGAAACGACCCGGGAAACAATCGAAGAGTATCTGCAACGGGCAAAACCGCTGATTCTCAAGGGGCGACCATGCCCCCTGCTTTTTGTCACCAGCCGGGGCAGGGGGCTGAGCCGCAGTCGGTTCTGGCAGATTATCAGGGAGCGGGCGACAGCTGCCGGAATCAACAAAAAGGTCAGCCCGCACATGCTGCGACATTCCTTTGCCACCCACCTGCTTGCCGGCGGCGCTGATCTGCGCTCCGTCCAGATGATGCTCGGTCACTCTGATATATCCACGACCCAGATCTACACCCATGTGGATACGGCCCGACTCAAATCCATCCATCAGCGGTTTCACCCCAGAGGCTAATTCCGGGAGAGCCTTTCGCCAAACCGTCCTACGAGGCAAGATCGACCAGAGGGCAGGGACCGGACTGGGTGGCCAGAAGGATCTCAGGCCGGGCGGAAGAAGCGTCAAACTTTTTCCTCATTTCCTCGACCACAAGGTCGGGGTGATTATTGGTCTCACTTAAATGGGCAAGCACAAGCGTCTGCAAGACCCCGCCGTCAAGCCTGTGGACAAAGGAGGCGGCATCCGCATTGGCAAGGTGACCCATATTCGAGCCCACCCGCTGCTTGAGATAGAACGGATAGGGGCCGTCTCTCAGCATCCAGGGGTCATGGTTGGCCTCCAGGATAAGACCGTGGCAGCGTCCGAGAAGGTGGGCCATAAGTTTGGTCACCCGGCCGGTATCGGTACAATACCCCAGCCTCAGGGCGCCGGAATCGACCACAAACCCGACCGGATCGGCAGTATCATGCGAAATGGCAAAAGGATGGACCTCAAGGGTGCCGAGGACAAAGCGTTGACCGGTTGAAAATTCCCGAAAGGCAAAGAGTTTTCCCACCTTCGACTCAGCGGCCAGAGAAGTTTTGCGGTTGGCATGCACCGGCAGCTTGAAACGGCGGGACAACACCCCGACCCCGGCAACATGATCATTATGTTCATGGGTGACCAGGATTGCGGACAGTTGCTCGGGCCGGCGGCCGATCAGGGCCAGACGCCTGGCGATTTCCTTACCGGAAAAACCGGCGTCAATGAGAATACAGGTATCTCCGGCCTCAATATAGGTGCAGTTACCGCGACTTCCGCTGCCAAGCACGCAGAATCGCATCAGATACCCGTATGGCCGAAGCCGCCGTCACCGCGATCCGTCCGCTCAAGCCGTGCAACCGGGTGCAGGACCGCCTGACAGACAGGGGCCAGAATGAGCTGCGCTATACGATCCCCCCGGTTGACGGTAAAAGGCTGCTCTCCAAGATTGATCAAACCGACCTTGACCTCGCCCCGATAATCGGCATCGATGGTGCCCGGCGCATTGACCACCGTAACGCCATGTTTCACAGCCAGACCGGACCGGGGCCGAACCTGGAGCTCATACCCCTCGGGCAGGGCCACTCCAAAGCCCGACGGGACCAGAACAATCTTTCCCGGCAGGATTTCCATGGATTCCTCAACCGCCGCCTCTATATCCATACCCGCCGATTGAGCCGTTTCATAGGCCGGCATGGTCAGATCCCGGCATTGTTCCGGCTCAAGCCAGCAGAACTGTATATCAATTTTTTGCATAACGTACCGTTTCTTATCATTCCAGAAGGTAACTATTCAGGTAGGGGCAGAGAACTAGCCCAACCACCACCTGTAACTGTTTAGGAGTGCTCCATATCTGTGCAGTCAGGCCTGTGAACTATAGTGATTCCTATGTGAATCAGGCCTGACCGTGCAGAGATGGGGTGCTCC
>DRKH01000428.1 GCA_011051825.1 Desulfobulbus sp. | reverse complement strand
CGGTCTTGGTGCAAAGGGAACCCGGTTCACCCTCCATATCGGAGACTGGAAACAACGGCTGACGCTTGCCGTGCCCGGGACCCATAACGTGCATAATGCCGCTGCCGCCGCTGCAATCTGTACGGCCGCCGGAGTGGATGCAGAGAGTATTGTCAAGGGCTTGACCATCCACCAGAACGTGGACAAGCGGATGCAGTTTATGAATCTGCCCGGCGGGCTGCGGGTACTCAATGACAGTTACAATGCCAACCCCTCGTCCATGGCTGCCGCCCTTAAAACCGTGTCCTCTTTCGGTACCGACTGCCGGAAAATAGCAACCCTGGGTGACATGCTTGAGCTCGGGGAGAATGCGGCTGCCGCCCATTACGAGATCGGTCGACTGGCCGCCGAACTCGGGTATGATATGCTGGCGGTCACCGGTGCATTCAGCCGCGAGGTCGCTGGTGGTGCCCGCGAGGGCGGGATGACCAAAGAACAGGTCGTGGTGCTTGTTGATACGGTTGCTATCGCCGACTGGCTCTATCATCTGCTCATCAGCGGGCGACTCAGTGAAGGGGACTGGCTGCTGGTCAAAGGTTCCAGGGCAATGCGGATGGAAAATATCCTGGTCGAACTCCAGAACCGGTTTGATCCGGCGGTCCGCGAGGTGTAACTTCCATGCTCTATCACCTCCTCTATTCGCTCCATACCCAGATCAGCTGGTTCAACGTCTTTCGCTATATCACCTTCCGCTCCATTGGCGCGGCCATTACCGCGTTTCTTATTCTCTGTGTCCTGGGACCGAAGTTTATCCGCTGGCTGCAGCTTAAGCAGATCGGGCAGGTGGTTCGTTCCGATGGCCCGGAATCGCATCTGAGCAAGCAGGGGGTCCCGACAATGGGCGGGGTTCTGATTCTGGCCGCCATGACGATTTCGACCCTGCTGTGGGCGGATCTGACCAGCGGCCTTATCTGGCTGTTGTTGGGAATCAGCCTGTTTTTCGGCGCAATCGGGGCGGTTGATGATCTGCAGAAGGTGACCAGGGGCAACAGCAAGGGGCTGTCTCCCCGCGGCAAGTTGCTGCTTCAGATGATCGGGGCCTCGATGGTCGGCCTGTATCTGATCCTGCATCCGGAATATGACGGCAGGCTGGCAATCCCGTTTTTCAAGACCTTTCATCCGGATCTTGGCTGGTGGTATATCCCGTTCACTGTTCTGGTCATTGTCGGGGCATCAAATGCGGTCAACCTGACCGACGGCCTGGACGGGCTGGCGGCCGGACCGGTAATGATCAGCGGTTCGGTCTATCTGATTTTTTCCTATGCCGCCGGTAACGTCATTGTGGCCCAGTATTTGCAAATTCCCTATGTCCAGGGGGCCGGTGAGGTGGCGGTGTTCTGCGGAACATTGATCGGGGCCTGTCTGGGCTTTCTCTGGTTTAATGCCTATCCGGCCGAGATTTTCATGGGCGATGTGGGCTCACTGTCGCTCGGCGGAACCCTGGGTGCGGTGTCGATTATCACCAAGCAGGAATTTCTGCTGGCCATTGTCGGCGGGATTTTTGTCATGGAAGCGGTCTCGGTTATCCTCCAGGTCGGCTACTTCAAGATGTCGGGCGGTAAGCGTATTTTTCTTATGGCCCCGATTCATCACCATTTTGAAAAGAAGGGCTGGCAGGAACCCAAGGTCGTGGTCCGGTTCTGGATTATTTCCATTATTCTCGGCCTGCTGGCCCTGGCGACCCTGAAGCTCCGTTGACCATGGAGCTTGTTGCAGGCACAAAGGCGGTCGTTCTTGGTCTCGGGGTTTCAGGACTGGCCGTGCTCAGGTATCTGCAGGGTCGCGGGCTTTCGGTTGCGGTTTCCGAGTTTCGCAGCCCGGGCGAGCTGAGCGAGGATGAAAGGGCCCTCTGCAGTGGGCTGGAGCTGGAGACCGGCGGCCATAGTGAAGAATTTGTGCTGCAGGCGGATCTTGTGGTGCCGAGCCCGGGTGTGCCGCTGGATCTGGATGTGGTTAAGGCCGCACGGCAACAGGGGATTCCCATTGTCGGAGAACTGGCCCTTGCAGCGGGCGAAATTTCGGTGCCGGTGATCGCGGTTACGGGCTCAAATGGAAAAACCACGGTCACCGGTCTGATCGGTGCGCTCCTGCAGAGCAGCGGTTTCCGACCCTTTGTCGGCGGCAATATCGGAACACCTCTGCTGTCGTATGTGCTTGAGCCGCAACCGTATGATGTGGTGGTGCTGGAGCTGTCAAGTTTTCAACTGGATTTATCGGGCGCATTCAGGCCGGATGTCGGCCTGCTGCTCAACCTGTCGCCGGACCATCTGGATCGTCATGGTGATATGGCCGGTTATTGCAGGGCAAAGCAGCGGATTTTTCGGAACCAGGAGGCGGATGATACCGCGATATTGGGTGGTGATGATCCCCTGGTCATGGAGTCGGCCCCGGGATTGACCGGCAGGGTGTACACCTTTGGCCATGGCCCTGACAGCCGGGCCCGGATAGTTGAAGACCAGGTTATCGTAACCCTGGACGGGCGTGAAGACATTTTTGAGCTCAAAGAGACCCGGCTCAACTCCAGGGTCAATTGTTTGAATGCCGCTGCTGCCATTTTAGCGGCCGGGTGTGTCGGTGCAGAGCCCGAGGGTATTAAAAAGGGGCTTTCAAACTACAGCCCGCCTGAGAACAGGATGACCCCGGTTGCCGAGATCAACGGGGTTTGGTTTATCAATGACTCAAAGGCGACCAATGTCGGTGCCATGGCCGCTGCCCTTGAAAGCTGTCCCGCTAGCGTGATCCTGCTTGCCGGGGGAAGAGACAAGGGCGGAGATTTTTCCGCCATCCGGGAACTGGTCGGGGAAAAGGTCGAGACCATGCTCTGCATCGGTGAGGCAGGCGATATGTTGATGAAAATCTTTGCCGATGTTACTGCGGTTGAAGAGGCAAAGGATATGGCCGCTGCTGTTGCCAGGGCGGCAGCGTTGGCCCAGCCCG
>DRKH01000427.1 GCA_011051825.1 Desulfobulbus sp. | reverse complement strand
TCGGTCCGCGCAAGGACGGAGGGCTTTTCCGGGAAGACGATATCCGCCTGCTGGCTACCCTGGCCAACCAGATCACCATTGCCCTGAAAAACAGCCTCCATTATACGTCGATGATTGAAAGCAAGCAGCAACTTGAAATCCTGTTTTCCAAGGTTGTTCAAGCCGAAAAGATGGCGGCGCTTGGCGAGATGAGCGCCACCCTGGCCCACGAGATCAAAAATCCGTTAGGCATCATTCGCAGTTCAGCCCAATACCTTGCCGAGGCCAAACGATCAGACGAAATCACTCAGGAAATGCTGGCCTACATCATTGATGAGGTTGACGACTTAAATGTCATTCTCTCCAACATCCTCGGCCTGGCAAAATTCAAAGCCCCCCTTTTCAGACCCATTGAACTCCATAAAGAACTGCCGCTGCTCTGTGACCAGTGGCGACGTTCCGATGATCACAACCGGGACATCCACCTGCATTGCGGGGTGGATAACCACCTGCCGCTTTTTTATGGCGATCTGCAGCAAATTCGCCAGGTGCTGCTGAACCTGCTGCGCAACAGTGAAGACGCTCTGGCCGGGCCGGGAAATATCTTTTTGGAGGTGCGAAAAAAGGAAAAATTCGTTCTCGTCGAGGTTGCCGATGACGGGCCGGGAATCGCCGGGGAACATATGGATGAGCTATTCGGCAAATTTTTCACAACCAAGAAAGACGGACTCGGTCTGGGGTTGACGGTCTGCCGGCAGATTATTCACGCCCACCACGGCAGTATAACCTTGGGCAACAGAAAAACAGGCGGGGCCAGGGTGCAAATCCAACTGCCCTTACAGCCGGGAGCCGTTCCGCAAATGGACATAAACGACAAGAACAACCAATGAATGCGAAAATACTGATACTTGAAGATGAACCCCGGATGCGCCGCCTGCTGGAGCTGGTCCTGAAAGAAGAGGGACATGCCGTCCAAACGGCTGCCGACGGGAGAGAGGGCATTATTTGCTGGGAAAAGTGGCAGCCGGACCTGGTGATCAGCGACCTGAAAATGCCGCAAATGGACGGACTTGAGGTCCTGCGTTATCGTAATGCCCACTTTCTGTCCACTCCTTTTATTCTCCTCACCGCTTTTGGCACCGTCAAAACAGCGGTGGCGGCCATAAAAGAGGGCGCCTTTGATTATCTCACCAAACCCGTGGATCACAAGCAGCTGCGAGAACTTGTCACCAGAGCTTTGAAAGAGCATGGATCGCACAGCACCCAACAAATGATCGGCAGCTCGCCGGCCATGTATGCCCTGCACAAAGAAATTGCCCTGGCCGCAGCCACCGAGAGTTCGGTACTGATTATCGGGGAATCGGGGACCGGCAAAGAACTGGCGGCACGGGCCGTGCATGATGCCTATGGCGGGAAAAAATCCCCGTTTGTCCGGGTCAACTGCCCGGCCATCCCGTCGGAGTTGTTGGAAAGCGAGTTGTTCGGACATAAGCAGGGAGCCTTTACCGGGGCCACAAAAGAACGAAGAGGGGCCTTTGCCGCCGCCGACGGCGGCACCCTGTTTCTTGATGAAATAGGCGATCTGCCCCTGGCTCTGCAGCCGAAACTGTTACACGCCGTGGAACAGAAGACGGTCACTCCGGTGGGGACGACAACGCCGAGAAAAATTCAGGTAAAAATCATCGCCGCTACCAATCGTAACCTGAAAAAGATGATTGTCGAAAATGCCTTCAGGCAGGATCTCTACTATCGTCTCAATACCCTGACCTTGCACCTGCCGCCTTTGCGGGAACGTAGTGAAGACATCGAAGCCCTGGCTCTTTTTTTTATCAAGCAGTTCTGCGCAAAAAACGGCGTTGCGATGCTTCAGCTTGAAAAAGAGGCCCTGGGCGCTCTCTGTACTTATGGCTGGCCTGGGAATGTCCGGGAGCTGAGTAGTGTCATTGAGCGGGGATGCCTGCGGGCCGAAAATGGTTTCTTAACGGCAGAACTGCTTTCTGAAAATATGGTCAGTGCAAAAGACGAGGGACGCAATTTGTCCGTTTTGACTGATTCCTTTGATCTCCCCGGCCGGGAACGGGAACTGATTATGCAGGCGCTTGAACAGTGTTACTGGAACCAGACCAGGGCGGCCCGGCAACTGGGCATCACCCGCAACACCCTGCGCTACCGTATTAAAAAATACGGGATCAGGAAAGGATAGAATGGGCACCAATTATTTATTTCTCCGGAAAAGAATATTTACTTATTGCCGGAAAGAATTGCCGGCAGGAACAGTGCCCATGGTGACGTATACAGCTGTCTTCTACCTTGACAACTCCTTTTTTGACACCAGTCCCACAGGCTCCGGAATATGGAAAGGGTGTTGTCGGGCTGAAGCCCGACAACCATGGTCAACAGCCACAACAACGAATGAAAATAAGGCCAAAAGGAACGGAATAACCAGGAACTGCCTCGCCGCAGGCGCAACTAATCTGTCATATATCCTCTGATTTCCGACAAACAGTCACGCTACTGTAATAATAGCTTGTAGATCGGCGCAAGTGATATAGCAGTAGGAATCGGAGTAGGAACCGGAGCAGGAATCGGAGTAGAATCTCCAAGGTAGCGTGCTATGGCGAAAGCAGAGTTGCTACTGCTGTTATTGCTGAAACCCACAATCACGATCTTGCCATCGTTTTGGATAGCGACATTGGTGGCTTCATCGCCACCACTACTTATATTAGTTGTCACCTTTCCGTTGTTGCCGAACAAATTATCTGGAGTTCCATTACTGTCGTAGCGTACTATCGCAACAACCATATCACTTGCCTCAAAGCTAAAGCTAGTGCCCACAACCACGATTTTGCCATTGTTTTGGATAGCAATATCGGCAGCATAGTCACCACCTATACCGACAGCGGTAAGCACTTTGCCGTTATTGCCAAAGGTGTTATCCAGCACTCCGTTGTTTGTATAGCGTACTACAGCGAAATCTTCCTTTCCGTTGCCATCACTGTTGCCTGCTACTATAATCTTGCCATCTTTCTGGATGGAAAGACTGCTGGCACTATCATAGTTACCTCCGACGGCGGTAAGCACTTTGCCGTTATTGCCAAAGGTATTATCCAGCACGCCATTGTTTGTATAGCGCACTAGGGCGAAATATTTATTGCCAGAGAGGTCGCCATAATCACTATTGCCTGCCACAACAATTTTGCCATCACTCTGAATCGCGACACCCACAATTCTATCATAACTACTCCCGATAGGGGTGATCACTTTTCCACCATTGCCAAATGTGCTATCTACTGTTCCGTCACTGTTGTAGCGTACAACAGCGAAATCGAGATCACTACCATTATAGGCATTGCCTGCCGCTACTATCTTGCCATCGTTTTGGATGACGGCATCATAAATATCAACTGTACCGGTCGAAACCTTGCCTCCGTTTCCGAATGAACCATCCAATGCCCCATTTTCGTTGTAGCGTACTATGGTTAAGCCACCTGCCGCTACAATCTTACCATCGTTTTGGATGAAGATACTGTTCGCGCAATCACCACCACTGTTTCCTGTAGTGGTCGTAACCCTCCCATCGGTACCAAATGAGCTGTCCAGCAATCCGTTGGTGCGGTAGCGAACAATGGTGAATACATCGTTATTGCTACTATTCTTGCTGCAGCCCGCCGCAAGAATCTTTCCGTCGTTTTGAATGGCGATACTTTCGGCCATATCCTGATTGTTTCCAATATCGGTTACCACTATCCCTTTGCTGCCAAATGAACTATCTAGATCTCCAGGTTTTGCATGTGCCATTGTCGTCAATGTCATCAGAGTAGCTAAAGCTGTGGCTACTATTCGAATTTGCATAATTTCTCCTTCCTGTATCCCGATAATATTTCCTGTCCGAAGAACCAATAATAAGAACCCTCTGGTCTGTAATTAAGGCTTCAAGAGCTTTCACATACCGTTCAATTTGGTTCTTTCTATTGTCTACTCTTGCAACAATCACTTGTTACGCTGTATGGTTATTACGGGCAGAAACATGTTCCAAGGGAATTTTGTATTGCGATTACGATCAATTGCCCATAGATAATAGTACTTGAATCCAGGTTTACTTCTTGCCGGAAAGAATTGCAGGCAGGAACAGGGCCCAAGGTGACGAACATTTCTTATCCATGGAAATTTTCAACTGATAGACGGAATCACCGAGCCCCATTTGATTTGTCCCCACTCCATACAGATAATAGTATCCGTCGGTTCCTTCGATGCCCCACACGCTTTTCAACGAGGGAATTCCAGGAAAGCCTTTTGCTGCCCAGGAGGAGCCGCACTGGTCTTTGTGGTAGGGTGTGGAGCCGAAAGCAAAGACTTCGTCCTTCGCTGTACCGATAATGGCCTTGAATGACTGAGGCGGTTCAACATTATGGCTATAAAAAACTTGTCCCCAGCTTGAACCGTTGTAATGGAGAATTTCGGTTTCATTCTCCCCCAGCATAGAGCTTGTTTCCCCGGCGACATAGACATTATCAGGGGCGTTGCCCCAGATATCACCGAGCCGCATGTAATCGACGCCATGAGCATTCATAGCGGTCCAGCTTCCGTCAGGTTGTCTGGACAGCAGCGTCGAATGGTAGCGTGACCCATCCCATGCGTGGCCTGTCGCAAAAAAAGGCCCACTGGTACCTGCTCCCCAGATACCTGACAGCATGGGAGAAGTATTCGGAAGGATGTCCTGCTGCCAGCTTTGGCCGGAATCTGAGGAAGATAAAATCACATCGTTTCCTACCGCAAAGACCAGGTCTCCTGTTCCCCAGAAATCAGAGAAATCACTGCCCCCCGGGATGGTAATCCGGCTCCAGGCACTGCCATCATAACGAAAAATTTTATCAACAGAAGCAGCCAAAGCCCATTGACCGGAATTCGGAAGATACACGGAATTTAAATAATCATTTGTTGCATCTTCAATGACATGTGAAGACCAGGAAGTTCCGTTATACTGCATGACAAATCCTTCATTACCAACCACCATGAGGTTATCCCGGCTACTTCCACCGATGCTGTTTAAATGGTGTTTTCCTGCCATTCCGGTCCAAGAGGTTCCATCGTATGTATAGAGAGGAAATATGGAATAAGTGGAAGCACCGACCACAAGGTTACCAGAGGCTATCCAGGCAGCACTGGATTGATAGGAGGGAAAATATTTGATTGGGGTAAAACTGCCGTTTTCCCGATGAAGAATAATGCCATCATCTTCATAACTGCTATCATTCCAACCGAAACCAACAACATAGACATCCGGCCAGGTTGTGCCGGCTATGGCCCTCAAGCTCTGCGTAGAAGTATTGCCGCCGGTATATTCTTGTGTCCAGTCGTTGGTATTCACGGTGTATGTATGAATATAACTCTGGCCGGTATAACTATCATCCCCAACGGTAACCAGAATCCCGGCCTGGGTATCACCCCACAGATCATAAATGTCGTTCGTTGGCTTGGCTGGGTCTGTAGAACTCATTGCTGTCCATGTGTTGTTCCCAAGTTTCTCCAGGACGACACCGTCTTGCCCTGCGGCAAAGGAGCCGAGAGCAGAATGGTAAACGGCGTAAAGATTCTTGGTGGTGCCATCGGTTGTTTCAGAGGTGCAGGAACCTGTGCCGCAGTTGAGAATAACGCCTTGACTTCCCACCACATATGCGGAGTTCGCGTCCAGGCACCAGACATCCGACAGGGCTTCTGATGTGCCGCTGCTAACGGCGCTCCAGATGGAACCATCATAATGAAGGACTGTGCCGTAATCTCCTGCTGCAAACATTGAGGAACCCGCTCCGCAGACAGCGTGCAGGTTCCTGCTGGTTGGACTGGCCATGGGCTTCCAGTTCGTCCCGTCAAAAGAAAATATACTGCCGCGATCACCAACTGCGTACAAGCTGGAAAGAGTCGTCCCGTAAATCCCACGAAGAGGAGAACGCGGGAGCATGGTCATGGAGGAAACAACGCTGTTTTTTGCATGTAGAATCATTCCTTCCCAGCCACTGATAAATATATCTTCATCACTGGTTCCAGAGATTGCTGTGCTGCGGGAATATTGATCAATGGCGGTTGTAGAGAGAATGGTTGAGGTGTTGCCGTTGTAGTGGATAAGCGCTCCGTTACCGGGATTAGAGAGAGAGCCATTAAGGTCTCCACCGACAAACCAGACGCTGTCATTGGTGATGCCCCAGATTTTTCGTGACCATGCTTCTGCATTATATGAGGTGCTTCCCGAAAGAATTTGATCCCAGCTCCCCCAACTTCCCTGTTGTAGACGATAGACCCCCTCACCACCACCGATGTAAACATCGTAAACATTATTTCCTGACACTATCCCCCGCACCGATTCAGGAAGGAGAGGACTTGCTCCAGGATAGGTCGCGGTTTCGTCAGTCCAGCTGTTCCCACCCGAGTTGCTGAGAAAGATATCAAACGTACTACTGTTGTCGGAACCCCAGCCCACCGCATACAGTTCTGTGGGCGATGCACCCCAGATATCATAGACAATGGAATATCTCCATATACCATCGGAAAAAGGGGTATCCATAAATGTCCATTGACCACCGTTATAAAGCAATATATTGCCGTCTCGACCACCGGCGTACACCAGACCTCCACTTTGAGAAAATCCCCAGACACAGTAGAGGTCGTTATGGGTCGGCGAATTCATCTTCTGCCATTGGGTACCATTGTAATGAATGATTGTTCCCCCACCACCAACGGCGAATACATCACTTGAGGTTCTGCCCCAGACCGCTTGCAGACTGACCGATACCGGGCTTGTCATGGTAGACCATGTAGAACCATTATAGTGACGTATCAGGCCATTATCCCCCACGGCAAATACATCATTGGTGCCAACGGCATAAATATCGTTGTATCCATTGGTTGGATACCAGGGGTACAGCTGTTGCCAATCGCCAGTCGCCCCCGCATAGGAAGCCCAAATCAATACGACCAACAACACTACCCGTTGCAATACGTTCTTATATGAAAATAATTTTTTCATCTCGCAAACCACCATTTGTTTCTTACTTCCGGCCTCTGAAAAAACAAAGGAATATCACAGGAATGTCTTGAAAAATAATAATCTTAGCTACAATGCGTTCCGATTTACCTTTGGATCTTTGGCTATGGGACGGCACACGTCATAGAACAATCATGTAATGAATCTCTAGGAGTCTGTCGGACTTTAGCTTTGCCAGCGCTGTAACATGTTGTTTTCCCGTAATTAAAGATTTTGTTTAAGCGTTAACCTTTGAAAGTAAATCTAGTAATATCAATATGTTGAAGAGGTCATTTTTTTAAGTCCGACAGACTCCTAACAAGTTGATGAAACATTCGATCGGATACATATTTCATTCTTTCTCTTCCACCTTTTTTCTTCTATCTTTGATTTTTTCTTCTATCTTTGAATAAGCTTATGACCGGATATTCTATTTTTCCTGCAATGCCGTTCATAAAGAATATGATAGCTGGTCATCGTAAAGGGTGAAGTTTGTTATTTGTTGAAATAACACATAATTTTAAGGAGCCCGGTCAAGGCCAAAAATTCAATCCTTTCTTGCAAAAAGCTAATCTCTTCTATGTCCCTATAGAGTAACTATTCAGGTAGGGGCAGAGAACTAGCCCAACCACCACCTGTAACTGTTTAGGAGTGCTCCATATCTGTGCAGTCAGGCCTGTGAACTATAGTGATTCCTATGTGAATCAGGCCTGACCGTGCAGAGATGGGGTGCTCC
>DRKH01000426.1 GCA_011051825.1 Desulfobulbus sp. | reverse complement strand
CTAATTTATAGTTGACCAGTTGGACTTCCGGCATCAGGGCTGCAATCTCTGCAGAAGGTTTCGGCTCGGTAACAAAAAGCCCTTTAGGGGTCAATGCCGAACTGATGCTGGTGACCGCAAAAGTAAACAGACCGCCAATCAGAATGCATAATGCCAGATTCGCCCAAAATTTCTTCCCCATTTTGCCCTCCCCCTATATTCCTCTGTTATTCAGCACCCCGGCAGAAGTACCTTTTTCTTTTTCCCCTGAATCCGTGACGGAAAACGATTATAGAACCGTGGTAACTGTTCATGAGTACCCCATCTTTGCACGGTCAGGCCGCCTGGCATACCGACCGCGTATAGCCTGGTCAACCTGCCTGCACAAATATGGAGCACTCCTGAACAGTTACAGGCTCAGGTTATGCATACATTTTGCTGCTAGCTGAACAGTTACGAACCGTGAACCGTTTTGCAAGCAGATGAATACATCAACTTTTGGCTGGTTGATGAGGTTTCACTTGGAAGCCGCCCTTCGGGCCGCTCACGCATTCAGGTTTCCCTTAAGGAAAAATTTATACTTAGAGTTTGCTAAGATGGCAAGCCTATTTTACAGTGGCAGCCATTGATGACGGTTGCCGCAACCGGGATATTCCAAAAAAATTTACTTTCGATGAGCAGAGATACAATTTACCAACAGAATGAATCAACCGGGGATTTCTCGTTCAACGATCAGGTTGCCGAAGTGTTCGATGACATGGTCAACCGCTCGGTTCCTCTGTACTCCACGGTTATCGACGGGATCGCCAGGTTGCTCAACCAGCAGCAACAGGAGCAGATGACCGTCTACGATCTCGGCTGTTCCACCGGCACGACCCTGCTCGAACTCTCACGCAGACTGGACCATAAATCGCTGCGGCTGATCGGGATTGATAATGCACCGGCCATGCTGGCCAGGGCCAGGCGTAAAGCGGCCATGTTTTCGAAAACCGAGGCTCTTGTATTTCAAGAAGGTGACATCAGCAGTTGTCCACTTCCGGGTGCGGATGTGATTCTCTGCAACTATACCCTGCAGTTTACCCGCCCGCCGGTCCGCCATGCCCTTGTCCAGCGGTTCTTTCAGGCGCTGCCCGAAGGAGGCCTGCTCATCATCAGCGAAAAAATCCTGGCAAATGGACCGTTTAACAGGCGTTTTATAAACATATACCACGATTTCAAGCGGCAGCAGGGCTATTCCGAGCTCGAAATTGCCGCCAAACGCGAGGCCCTGGAAAACGTGCTGGTTCCCTTCTCGGTGGAGGAAAACATCGAGTTGCTCAAACAGGCCGGATTTGCCCATGTGGAAATCTTCTGCAAATGGTTCAACTTTGTCTCCATCGTCGCGCTGAAAAATGCGCCTTCACCTACACGCCGTTCCGGCATGACTGCCTGAGCTTCGTCCGGAGAGACCGGATTGCCAACAACCTATGGATTATCATTCAATATTTCCCACCGCCGACCTGAAAGCCCTACGCCTTGTTCTGGAAAAAAAACAGGCCTGGGTCGGCCAGTCGAAAAAAGGTTTTCTCCGCTACCGCCTGCCCTTTGAATCGGTTCATCATATCCGGGCCGGTCACTGCGATTTCAACAGCGACGCAGTGACCATCGGCAGAAAAGAGGAGGTCGACCCGGCAGAGCACAGCCGGATCCTGGAGGTTATGCGAGGATTCATGCCCTGGCGCAAGGGGCCGTTTCGTCTCTTTGATATCGACATTGATGCGGAGTGGCGCAGTGAACTCAAGTGGAATAGAATCCTGCCGGTGCTCCCCGACCTTACCGACAGGATTGTCGGCGACATCGGCTGCAACAACGGCTACTACATGTTTCGCATGGTGCCGCATCGGCCGAAATTCGTGCTCGGCCTTGAGCCCTACGTCCAGCATTACTACACCTTCAAAACCTTGAACAGCTTTGCCGGTCGGGAAAATCTGCGGGTCGAGCTGCTTGGTATCGAACATTTACCTCTCTTTCCGGACTGTTTTGATGTCCTGTTCTGTTTAGGCATTCTTTACCACCGGCAATCGCCCATTGACTCGCTCCGTGATTTATGGACCGCCCTGAAACCCGGCGGAACCGTTATTATTGAATCCCAGGCCATTCCCGGCCATGAGCCCATAGCCCTGTTTCCGGAGAAGACCTATGCCAAGGTGCCGGGCACATGGTTTGTGCCCACCGCCTCCTGTTTGCACAACTGGCTCAGCCGATGCGGGTTTTCCTCGGTCCGGCAGTTCTGCATGCATCCGATGAGTAACAGGGAACAGCGAAAAACCGAATGGATGGTCTTTGAATCCTATGATGATTTCATCGATGCGGCAGACCCTGAGCGAACGATCGAGGGCTATCCGGCCCCGTGGCGGGTTTTTTTCAAAGCAACAAAGGAGTAATGCAACAGGGTTGTCCCTGGAGCGGCGAAAGAAATGTCCCGTCTCGGCACTCCGCGGTTGTTTTCGGACAGTAAGGGACTGTAAGGAAATAAGTGTAACAATATTGCGCCGAATTTTCGTTCATTTTCAAGGCGTGAAAAGAGTTGCATAGCAGTGCTATGTAACTTTTTTCGCAACGCAGAAAATGGGCGAAAAGGCAAGCAAGATGTTACAGT
>DRKH01000425.1 GCA_011051825.1 Desulfobulbus sp. | reverse complement strand
TTCCAGTGGAGGTCCTGAGAGTACAACCGGTTGATTTTCCGGTCACCATTAGCGGCTATGGTGATGTTGTTGCCCGAACTGCAGTGACCCTGTCGGCCGAAGTCAGCGGACGGATTACCTTTAAACGTGATCTGCTTCTGGCCGGTCGGGTTGTCGAAAAGGGTGCAGTGCTCTTTGAGATCGATAAACAGGATTTTCAACTGGATCTGGCGACTGCAGAGTCTCTGCTGAAAATTCTTACCCGGGACCAAGAAATTGCCGGGGCTGAACTTGAGCGGGTGAGCAGCCTGTACCGTAAAAACAGGGTCGGCAGTCTGAGTGCGGTGGAAAAGGCCGAATCAGCTGTTAATGCCATAAGCAACCAGCTGCAGCAGATACGTCAGAGCAGGGACCGGGCCAAGATTAAACTTGCCCGCTGTGTGATTCGTGCTCCTTTTACCGGCCGGGTGTCATCGGTTGACGTAGAACAGGACGAGTATGTCAATCCCGGGCAGAAGATGATCACTCTGGTCAACGATGCTTCTCTTGAGGTTGTTCTCTCTCTGGACAGTCGTGATGCGGCCAACTGGCTCAGGTGGACCGGTACACAGGGGAAAATCGAACAAAACTGGTTTGCCAAACCTGAACCGGTGCCCTGTACCGTGGTCTGGAGTGAGAATGCAGAGGTGCGGGGAAGCGGTCTCCTGGATCGGGTTGTCCGTTTTGATTCCAAGACCAGGATGCTTACGGTAGCCGTTTCCCTTAAACCTTCGGTCCCCACATCTTTTCCCCTGGTTGAAGGGATGTTCTGCCGGGTGACCATTCCGGGTCGCGTCCTTAAACAGGTGTACGTGGTTCCCAGGGAAGCGGTGAGTTTCAGTTCCACCGTATATGTGGTGACGGCCGGCCGTCTGCACACCCGCAGGGTAACGGTTGGCCGTGAGGAGGAAGATATGGCCGTTATAACAGACGGGCTGGCAGCCGGGGACGTGGTTATTACCACCCGTCTGGAAAATCCTCTGGAAAATGCCCTGGTCCGGATTGTTGGGCAGGACGGACAATGAAGAGAGTGTTAGCGGCCTTTGCCGGCAATACGGTTTTTGCCAATATTGTCCTGTTGATGATCTTCATGGCCGGTGGCCTGGCGGTGACCAATATGCTGCGGGAGAGTTTTCCCCAGTTTTCCCTGGACCTGATTTCCATCAAGGTGGCCTATCCCGGAGCCGATCCCGAGGAAGTGGAGGAGGGGATCAGCCTGAAAATAGAGGACGCCCTGGACACGGTGGAGGGAATCAAGCAGTATACCACCAGATCTTCGGAAAATATGGCCTCTGTCACCATTGAGGTGCAGGAGGGGTATGATGTCCGTGATGTTCTGGATCAGGTAAAATCCAAAGTCGATGCCATATCCACCTTTCCGCTTGATGCCGAACAACCCGTGATCACCGAGGTTCTTCTTCGTGATTCGGTGATGATGCTGGCCCTGTCCGGTGAGCTGGGTGAAAAACAGCTGAAAACCTGGGCCAATCAGATCAGGGACGAGGTCAAACTGCTGGACGGGATATCCCAGGTCGAGGTCTTCGGCAGCCGTGATTATGAGATTTCCATTGAGGTCTCCGAGGAGCGGCTGCAGGAATATGGGCTCAGTTTTGCCCAGGTAGCGCGGGCGGTACGAAATTCAAGCCTGAATCTGCATGGCGGTACCATCCGGACCAGTGGTGAAGAGATACGGGTGCGGACCGTGGGCCGGAAGTATACCGGGGCAGAACTGGCGAAGATCATTGTGCTGGCCGGACCGGGCGGCGAGCTGATTCCGCTTGGCCGCATTGCCGAGATCAGAGACGGCTTTACCGAGGACCCGGTCACCGCCCTGATCAACGGGGTGCCTTCGGTTTTTGTCATGGTGTTCAAAACCGCTGATGAGGATGCCCTGAAGATATCAAACCAGGTCAGCCGCTATGTCCGGCAGAAACAGGGGCAACTGCCGCCGGGCGTCTCTCTGACCGATTTTTATGACAACACCAAAGCACTGCGGGCTCGAATAAACCTGCTCAGCCGAAACGGCATCATCGGCATGGCCCTGGTTTTTTTCCTGCTCTGGCTTTTTCTCGATCTGCGACTCTCGTTCTGGGGCGGCCTGGGGATTCCCATTTCATTGGCCGGAGCGCTGTTTATTCTCTGGTCCATGGGAGAGACCATCAATATGGTCTCTCTGTTCGGCTTTATCATGGTACTCGGGGTGGTGGTGGATGATGCCATTGTGGTGGGTGAGTCTATCTATGTGCACAGGAGACTGGGTAAACCGCCCCTGCAGGCCGCGGTTGACGGTGTGACCGAGGTGGGAATGCCGGTAATTGCCGCAGTGCTGACCACGGTGGTCGCCTTTATTCCCCTGGCCTATGTCGGAGGTATAATGGGTAAATTTATCGCCATTCTGCCCACGGTCGTGATCTCCTGTCTGCTTATCTCACTTGCTGAATGTCTCTTTCTGCTCCCGGCCCATCTCAGCCACCTGCCCGATCTCAACCGGAAAAAACAACCCGGTTGGCTGATCGGGAGATGGGCTCACGGTTTTCAGCAGTTCATGCAGCAGGGTCTTGAGCGTTTTGTCCAGGGCCGGTATATGCGTTTTCTGGACCGGGTTCTGCTCTGGCGCTATGTTTCCCTGGCCATTGCCGTCTCCATTTTGCTGCTGACTCTGGGGCTGGTGCGCGGTGGCCTGGTGAAGTTTCAGGTCTTTCCAAAGATTGACGGGTTCGTCATCACTTCGACGGTGGAATTTCCCGAGGGAACTCCGCCCGCGGTGACCGAAAAGGCCCTGCGTAAGATTGAGGCGGCCTTTGTCCGGGTGGCCGAACGCACACCGACTGTGAGCGGTGAGCCTATGATCAAAAAACGGCTTTCCCTGGTCGGACAGACCTTGAGTAACCAGATGGGCCGTACAGGGCCGAATCTGGGCTCGGTGCAGATTATCCTGCTGGATTCGGAAAAGCGTGGTATCCACTCCAACGATCTGCTGGTGGCCTGGGAAAAGGAGGTCGGGGCAGTTACCGGTGCCCGGGCCCTGACCTTTGAAGGGCTGTCCGCAGGACCGGGTGGTGCTGAAATAGAAGTCTGGCTGCAGGGGCAGGACATGAAAACCCTGGTTGGGGCTTCAAAACTGCTGCAGGAAAAACTGGCCACCTATGATGGCGTTTTTCAGATCCGTTCCGACTTCAGCCCCGGCAAAAATGAACTGCGCTTATCACTCAAGCCGGAAGCCAGGGCCCTGGGGCTGAGTGTGGAAGATCTTGCCCGTCAGGTCAATGCCGGTTTTTTTGGCCGGGAGGCTTTTCGTCTGCAGCGGGGTGAGGATGATATCCGGGTCAAGGTTCGCTATACCGCTGATGAGCGTCGCCGGTTATCGGATTTTTACAGTATGCGAATCCGAACCGCTGACGGCACGCTGGTGCCGCTGGTCTCGGTTGCCGATATCGCCCTGGCCCCAGGCTACTCGACCATCACTCGTACCGACGGCCGGCGCCGGATTGCCGTGACCGCAGAGGTTGATCCCAAGCGGGCCAACTCCCAGGAGATTTTTGCAGATCTGGGGGCGGAATTTTTTCCGGAGCTGAAAGCTCGTTTCCCCGGCCTCCATATTTCTCTGCAGGGGGAAAAGAAAAACATGCGCGAGTCTTTTGGTTCGCTTAAAGTCACCTTTCCGCTGGCCGTTATTGGGATTTTTGTTATCATTGCCACCATCTTTCGTTCGTATATCCAGCCGGTGGTGATTTTGTTCACGATCCCGTTTGGTATCATCGGTGCGGTCTTCGGCCACCTCTTGCTCGGTTACAGCCTGTCGATGATGTCCATGTTTGGAATGGTCGCCTTGACCGGGGTCGTGGTCAATGATGCCATTGTCCTGATCGAGCGGATCAATGGCAATCTTGCTGAAGGGATGGAGTTTTTTGAGGCCGTCAAAATGGGAAGCCGCCGTCGTTTCCGGGCTATTCTCCTGACCTCGCTCAGTACGGTCGGCGGCCTTGCGCCACTGATCATGGAGACTGATATGCAGGCTAAATTTCTTATTCCCATGGCCCTGTCGCTGGCAGCCGGTGTTACCTTTGCCACCATTTTGACCCTGGTACTGATCCCCAGTCTGCTGGCCATTGTCAATGATATGCGCCGGGCGGTGGTCCGGCTCCGGTCCGGAGCATGGCCCACCAGGGAAGAGGTGGAACCGGCTGCACACAGGCGATTGAATCTGTATGCGTCGGAAGATTCAGCCATGAACGATCGGGGAAGTATTCAATCTCAAATGTGATCTGTCGGGTGAGGAACCTGAATCCGTGAGCGTTCGTGCGTACGCACGCCCCAAGGGGCGGCTCCCTGCTCCAGGCGAACAAAATATGAAATCTCTTTGTATAGAACAGGCTGATTCCATATGGAAAAATCAATTATCAGGAAAATTCCGTTACGGATTCAGGAGGATGATATGAAGCGGATATGTAGAACCCTTGTTCTGGTCTTGCTTATGGCAGCCACTGTTGCTGCAGCAGAAGATGACCCCATACCTTCTGCTGATCTTTCGGGTGTTGAGGTGCTTGATCTGCAAACCGCCCAGCGGATCGCCCTTGCAGGTAATCCCGACCTGGCCGCCGCCATGAGTCGGATTGAACAGGCCCGGGCCCGGGTCAATCAGGCCGTGGCAGCCTGGTGGCCTGCCCTTGATCTCGGGGGGAAATACAGCCGTATCCGCAGGTCTGATATTGCCTATGACCTGATCAAGAAATACCCCTCGTCCCCTGGAATATCTTCGGAGCGAACCTATGACGAGGGGGCCCTCAGTGTTCGGGTAACCTGGCTCCTTTTTGACGGCTTTTATCGTTCTTTCAAGCAGCAGCAGGCGGAATTCAACCAGAAAACGCTTGCCGCCGCGCATCGGGACAGCCAGCGTCTTTTGATCAATGCTGTTGCCGAAGCCTTTCTGAACGCGCAGCTTTCCCAGACCAATGTTGATATTGCCGCCGCCGATGAAAAATTTTATCTCAGTCAGTTGCGAGACGCGCAGAATCGATACGAGGTCGGGGTCGGGCCCTGGGGCGATGTCCTGAATATCAAGGTCCAGTTGAATTCTGCTAAAACAAGCCTGCTCTTGAATCAGCGCCAGTTTGAGGCGGCGGGCTATGGACTGGCCGCTCTCATGGGTATACCCGAGGCCGCCTTTCCCAAGGGAGTCCGACTGGCCGGGCTGGATAAAGATTTTAAGATGGATGAGGCGGTAAACGATCCCGAGGCCTTGATTCAGGAGGCACTGGACCGGCGGCCGGATATCCGTCAGCTGGAAATGCGTAAAAAAGAGGCCGAGGCCGGTACTGGTCAGGCCAAAGCACCGTTTTATCCCAAGGTGGAATTATCGGGGGCTGTGGAAGGAAACCGGCAGGGAGACGTACACTTAACCGGTGACGATATCGGTAATACCATTGCGATGAGTGTTTCTTGGAATCTCTTCTCCGGCGGCGCGGATAAGGCCCGCCTGTTTGAGGCCCGCCAGAAAGATCGGGAAGTTGCCTATAGTCTGGCCTCTCTGCGTAACAGTGTGGCAGCCGAGGTCCGGCAGGATCTGGCCCTGCTGGCTGCGGCCGAGGAACAGGTGCGGTTGCAGCGCGACAGTGTTGAGCTGGTCAAGGAAAACCGGGAGCTGGCAAAAAACGAGTATGAGGCCGGCGAGGCTTCACTGGTCCGACTCAACGAGGCCCAGCGAGATCTGACAACTACCTACAGCCGCCTGGCCCAGGCCCTTGTCGGCTATCATAAGGCCCGGCAGAAGCTGCTGGCGGCAACCGGCAGCAATCTGCAGAGCTTTATTCCCGAAAAAGAGCTGAATCCGTGAGCGTCCCGCAGGACCACGTACGGGCGCCGGCATGGCCCGCGGGCACAACAAGCGATGAAAATGTTCTCTTTCAGGAGCACTCGTTTACTACCCGCAGGGCGTAGTGTGCTACATAAGGCTTGCCGATCGTCCGCAGCAGGTGTGCCCTGTGATCTCTTACCTTGTTTACCCGCAGAGCGGTGGGACAAGACTACTCTGGCAGCATCGTTTTTGCGGTGCTGCGCTGCATCCAGGCGCTCAGCGCCATTTTCAGATAAATGTAACTGTTCAGGAGCACCCCACGGAGTCTGCGCTCGAAGTCTGCGCTTATCTACCTCTCTGCACGGTCAGGCCTGATTCACATAGGAATCACTATAGTTCACAGGCCTGACTGCACAGATATGGAGCACTCCTGAACAGTTA
>DRKH01000424.1 GCA_011051825.1 Desulfobulbus sp. | reverse complement strand
CCGTTGTTACGTAACCCCACGCCCGGATCGTCAAGCCGGTACTTCGGACTCATGGCCCGCATATCTACCTGGGGCCCGAATTCGGTTTTTGCGTGGATGATCGGGGCATCACTGCCCATACCGGCCGGACCTCGCTTCTTTTTTTGCTTTCCGGAGCCTTTCATTGATGTGTGATCCATAGGTTGCATACCGGCCATACCCTTCATACCTTTCATGCCGGTCATGCCATCCATGTCGCCCTTCCCCTGCATGGAGGCCATATCCATGCCCATATCGGTCATGGTCAGAATCGGGTAGGGATCATAGTCCGGCACATCGGCCGTCAAAGCCGGGTCCGGTGTCAGGGTGCCGCGCGCATACCCCGTTCGATCAATGGCCTGGGCAAAAACACAGTAGGCGCGATCATCTTTGGGCTCAACTATGACGTCATAGATCTCAGCTACCCCTATTCTGAACTCATCAACGGTAACCGGCTCTATATTCTGACCGTCGGCGGCAACGACCGTCATTTTCAGGCCGGGAACACGGACATCAAAAAAGCTCATGGCCGAGCCGTTGATAAAGCGCAGACGCACTTTCTCGCCTTTCTTAAAAAGTCCGGTCCAGCCGGCGGCAGGTGGTTGACCGTTCATCAGATAGGTATACGTGTAACCGGTAATATCGGAAATATCCCGATCACTCATACGCATTTTATTCCACATGGAGCGGTCATTCCAGGTACGGGCCAGTCCTTTATCCCGGAGATCACGGACCAGGTCACCGACGGTACGCTCATTGAAATTGTAATAATCGCTCATCTTTTTCAGATGGGCATAAATGGTATTTGGATTTTCATCAGACCAGTCCGAGAGCATTACCACATGCTCACGGTCATAGGCAAAAGGCTCCGGTTCCAGGGGATCAACGATAATGGGGCCATACAGACCGGTCTGCTCCTGAAATCCGGAATGGCTGTGGTACCAGTAGGTACCGCTCTGGCGGACATCAAACCGGTACTGATAATATTCTCCCGGTTCGATACCGGCAAAGTTTATTCCCGGCACCCCATCCATGGCATTTGGGAGAATAATTCCATGCCAGTGAATGGAGCTGGACTCGGCCAGGTGATTGGTCACCTTGAGGCTGACCGTATCTCCTTCCCGCCAGCGCAGGACCGGTCCGGGCACATGGCCGTTGACGGCGGTCGCCGTCCTGACCTTGCCTGTAAAGTTGACCTGTTGCGGAGCTATTGTCAGGTTAAATTTTGTACCGCGCAAAACCGGAATCTGCGGCCCGGAACTGGTGGTCGCAGCAGCGGAAAGTCCGCGGGGCATCATTCCAAGGCCAAGCAATGCGCCGCCAACGGCCATGCCTTTGACAAAACGGCGACGCTCCATGGGTAGTGTTTCCAGCTCCAACAACAGTCTTTCAAGATCCATTTGTCTCCTCCCGGTGACAAGGTTGTAAGGGGTAATCCCGGCGGGCGTAATGGCCGTAACCCAGACACTGCAGGGGCGGCTTCAGCCGCCATGCTTCCATGGTTGCCACAATTGTTCGCATGGCATAGCAGGCGAATAGATTTGCCCCTACCGTACGCGCAATAATTATGCAACGCCAGATATTCGTTGAAATAACCTGGTAAAATTATGTTAAACTTAAGAGTACAGAACCGGGAAGAGATCGTGAAAGAGCTCTCATTGTTGCCATCACCCTCTGGAACCTGGCAATGATTCCGGAGAACGAGCGACAAGGTATCATTGACTCGACATTTTCAAAAATCTACGGGAAGGACTATCCTCCGGACTTTGACCAGGTTCTTGATTATTTCCTGGAGCGGAAACAGCTGCTCTATCCTGATATTCATCGGGTTATTCTTGATTATGAGTATGTGCAGACTCAGGAAGGCTATCACCTGAATGTTGTCTCCAATGTGAAGTAAGGTTTTCAGGGGTAGTGTTAACTTTGCCTGAAATTCAGAGGTCTATACTTTGATATGGAAATTGTAATAAGTTACATGTTGCGGTTACCGGAGGTAAGCGGATACCGGTTTTTTTATTTTTCAAAATCCGGATAGGGGCAAGTGGACCGTAAAAGTCGTTCCCTTTCCTGGTTCGGTGGTGAAATCGATGGTGCCGCCATGTTTCTCTTCAATAATGCTGCGTGAGATTGCCAGTCCCTGGCCTGATCCTTTACCGACTTCTTTGGTGGTGAAGAAGGGATCAAAAACTTTATTGCGAACATCTTCCGTTATGCCTGTGCCGTTATCTTGTACTGAAAAAATAACAGACTCCACGTCAGTCCTGGTAGAAACACGGATAATTCCCTGTTGTTGTCCCGTTTGATCAGCACCTTCAAGTGCGTGTGCTGCATTTATGATCAGGTTGACAATGACTTGCCCGATATCTCCTGCGTGAAGGTCGACTTGAGGAATGTCCTCGAAATCAGTTTCTAGCCGGGCAACATATTTATAAAAGGTGTTGAAAAGAGTCAACAATCACTGTGTAAAAACAGTGACATAAAGCATAAAAGCCTCTATAATGTTGAAAAATTCCGACCAAAGAAAATTCAACCAAAACAAAGGCTTTTATGCATCACAAGAATATCAAGCTCCT
>DRKH01000423.1 GCA_011051825.1 Desulfobulbus sp. | reverse complement strand
CTTTTTTCATGACTGCCATGGCCTCCTGTCGCCTCCCGGACCTGAGCAACCACTCGCTTTCGGCCCGGCTCAACAGGAGCCTGTCCATGTGCAGTGCCCTCTCAAAGGCTATTTTCAGTATCACCTTTCCCTGTCGGGGAGAAATTTCCGTCAACAGCACGCCAAGACTCTGCAGATACCCTCCATTAAGAGGATCCAGAAGCGCTGCCCTGCGGTATTGCCTCAGTGCGTCAGCAGGATCATGCAGGTACTTGTCAACATTCCCCAGGATGAACGGAAAAAAACCTTCCATGGGATCATAATGGCTGGCCGTGGTAACTACCTGGCGTATCTGCTGTAACTTTTTCGTAGAAAGATGTTCATTGAGATAGATGGAGGAAACCTTGCTGTACCTGTTGGCGGCCATCATTTCCCCGCCGTACAACAGGGTTACTCCGAACAAGAGAAGAAAACCCAGACAGGCAAAGAGCTTTTTTTCTCCACTACCGGCTGGCTTAAGCAGGGTCGGCCTGGTTCGGAAGTGGAGGCGTGTATTTCCCGCAGCCACCAGTAGACCACAGAGAAAGAAAAAATAGAGTCCATTGGCACCATTGTGCATGTTGAAATCAGTAACACTGTGCAGCATGATCGAAACAATGCCGGTTAATGCGCCTATGGAAACAAGAATTGAATACTTCTCCCTCCTTTGACGTAAATTTTTCCAGCCATGCACAAGCACGGCAAGAACAAACCAGGCCGCGAGGAGAAAACCGACCAGGCCGCCATCTGTGAGGAGCTCGATATAGTCGTTATGGGCGTGATCAAAAATGACTGTCCCCGGGATTGTCCTGTATTGAGGGTAGATATTCTTAAAAGTACCAAATCCGGAACCGGTAACAAAGAAATCATGGATTATCGCTGCCGAATCCTTCCAGAGCCTCAGCCTTGAATCGTTAATACCTCCCTGGCCGGCAAAGGTTTTGTGTAATTTACCGAGAAGTGGTTGCCAGTCAAACCAGCTCAGTACAAGCAACAGGAAACAGAAAAGAACAACCAACATGATTCCGGAACCTGTTTTTTTACGGACCAGTAAAGTGGCGAACAGGAGCAGGGCCAGACTGATACTGATCATGCCGCCACGGGAGAGAGAAATGAAAATCGAGGACAGGATAAGAATAACGCCAAATCCCAGGAAAAAATGCAGATTGCTGGAAGGCATTGCAAAGAAAGTCGCTATCCTTGCCCGGAGCGTTTTCTCATAGCTGACCGTCGGCCTGAAATAAATGAAAAGGGCCAGGGCCAGGGGACAGAGCATTTCCATGAAGCCGGCATAATGGTTGTGATACACGTAGGGACCGGTGGCGGTTGCATGGGCCGGTGTCTGCCGAAACCAGTAAATTTTCTCTGGTGATGTAACTTTCTGGATTATTGCAAAAAAAGAAATAACGATTGCCAGGAACACGACATAACGAACGGTCTTGGTCAACCGTGTTCCCGTGCTGAGGAACTGAACAGTCAGAATATAGAACAGCGTATAGGCACTGATGCGCAATAACTCCAGGCTGCTCGTCTTACCCGATACAGTAAGCGGTATCCAGGCGCTGCCGCCCGGGACCCCGAGAATCGGTTCGTATATCCGGTAGGTTGCCGGAGCGATGACATGCACCATGGCGGGGGGTAATGGAATTATCTGGAAAGCCATCCAGGCGATGAGCAGCCCCAGGGGGACAACTGCGGGGGAACGGACAACAATGGCTGGTGATTTTCTGTTCTGGAGAAAAAAAAGTATTGTCGTGGCGCCGATGAGCACCTCGACTGTTGCCATGGACCAGGCTTCCGCCGTTCCAAAGGCAAGAGGAGCAACAAAGAGGGTAAACAGGAAAAAAAAGAAAGGAATATTTTGCTTTGCTTGCGCCAATGTTTGATATCGGTTTCAGTTCCGGGGCAAATTTCGAGGAAGAATAGCAAGAGGATTATCCCGCACCAGGGCAAGGGCCTTTTTTCTTCCCATGTACCTGGAGGCTTTCTTTACAGCCTTGCTCAAGATCGGTTCTCTGAAACCAGGCGAATGTGAATCAGTGCCGAGGAAATGGACCATGGAATTCCGGACCAGGAAACCGGCACAAGCCGCAACATCCGGGCCGAGATCGCCAGTCAGGCTGGCAGCGGTTATCTGGATTTTCGCTCCGGCATTTATGAGCGGTAATAATTTTCCCGGTTCCTGGATAATAGCCGCGTTCCGTTCCGGGTGTGCGATAATCGGCGTTATCCGCTGTCTCACAGCAGTGTGCACGATCTCGAGGCTATCGACAGGAAGATGTGTGGATGGGAATTCCAACAAAAAGAAAGATCCCGATGCCAGGCAGAATTGTCCGGCCTTGGTGACCGCCACGTGGGATTGCACCTCCGCACCTGCCAGCACCCGTAGCTCAATCCTCTCCTCCTGCAAGGCGTTATTGAGACGTTTCACCTCCTCGCAAATTCTGCTCCATGCGGCCCTTCCTGTCATACCGACATGCGGTGTAGCAATTATGATTTCAATACCATCGGCTGCGGCCATGGCGGCCATGGCAAGCGAGGTATCCAGGTCGGGAGACCCGTCGTCGATTGCGGGCAGTATGTGGCAGTGGATGTCGATCATGCCGCCTGGGACCGGGTAGACAGACTCGAAAAAAGCTTGGTTATAATCGCGAGCTCCGACACGTAACAACATGAGGCCGAAAACCCATGGGGGATGGTAGTGGCGCGATATGCATCACGAGTTCTCTGTGTAATAATCATCATTGTAATACCCGCTCCCGCCGTCTAAAGGATTTACGCCGTTGAGAACGAACCCAAGAATATGTGTATTGATTTCGTACAATTTTTTTATACCATCATCAAGGACATCATAGGTCGTCCTGCCGGCACGTACAACAAGGATCGTGCCATCGGCAAAACTACTGAGCGCCAGGCTGTCGGTTACACTTTGAACCGGCGGTGAATCAAGCAGAATAAAGTCAAAGGACTCGAGCATGTCAGCAACCAGCCGTTTCATCCCGGAAGTATTCAGCAGTTCGGAAGGATTCGGCGGTATCGGTCCGGAAGGGATCAGGTATAGGTTTTCTTCTGCTATATCCTGGACGAGGGACTGTCCCGTGTCACCGGCAAGGTAGTTACTGAGTCCATGCGAGCTGGACAGCCCAAAAAGGGAATGCATCCTGGGACGCCGCATATCACAGTCAATAATAAGGACTTTCTTATCACTCTCGGCAAGGATCCGGGCAAGATTGGCAGTAGTAACGGTCTTGCCTTCTTTCGGCGCCATGCTGGTTACCAGGATGACGCGGGGCGCGCGGCCGGGAGAGGAAAGAAGCAGGGCTGACCTGATCAAACGGTAACTCTCGGCCAGGGGGGACAAGGGGGAATGGACGAGAGATGATTCAACTGCACCCTCTTTATCCTTTACCTCCTCCACAGATCCAAGAACGGTCAGGTTGAAATGCTCCTCGATCTCTTCTGAAGTTTTTACAGTATTATCAAGATATTCAAGAAAAAAGGCCAGGCCAACACCGCCAAAAGTTCCCAAGATAAGGCCCAGAAGCAGATTTCTTTTCTTTTTGGGCTTGGAGGGATAGATCGGAAATTCGGCCTTTTTTATAACCCAGATATTCACATCCTGTGACTGTTCGGTGACATTTGCAGTCTTGATACTTGAAGTGAGGTTGTCATAGAGTACACGGTTCATGTCGACCTCTCTTTTCATGATCGTGTACTGCATAAATCGTTCATTCATATCAAGGAGATCAGCCTTTGTCTGGGCGAGGAGCTTTTTTAAATTATTTTCGCGGGACTTGGCCAGAGCATACGAATTTTTTGTCGCGGCAATGATACGATCCACTTCAAAACGTTTTTCCTTGAGCAACAGGGCACGTTCACTCATTGCCTGAATCATCTTGGGATGTTTTGGGCCATATTTTTTGGAGAGCTCTTTGATCTTCTGATCCGCGGTATATATTTTATCCCGCAGGTCCTGCAACACCTTGTTATCGGCAAAAACCGGAATTGTTTCTATATCCTTATAATCTTTTCCAGTGGCCTTAATCTGATCATAAAGAGCTTCATACTCCTTCTGTTCAGCCTGAGCGTCGGATAACTGCTTGCTGAATTCAGCAAGTTTCTGGGGGAAAACAGCTAATTTGTTCTCCACTGTGACCAAGTCATGTTCGCGCATGTACTTTTGAAGAGCCTTTTCCGATTCTTCTAGTTTTTTTCTCTCTTCATTTGCCTTTGAGGTCATCCACTGCAGTGCATAATTACTTGAGCTGAGCTTCATCTGTAAAATTTCATCTTTATATGCCCTCACTATTTCATCAGCAACAAGTTTTGCCATGAATGGATATTTAT
>DRKH01000422.1 GCA_011051825.1 Desulfobulbus sp. | reverse complement strand
TCGGATTTTGCAAGCTGCAACATGTCCCGGGCGACAAATCGTCCCTCCCGGTCCTGTCTTTTCAGCATACTCGTCCCCTCCAGCTCCGGTCGGTCGGTGAAGAGCTCTTCGGTGCCGTCCATGTTGATGGCAAAGTAATATCCATTATCCCTATATCGAATCCGGCGCAGGGTTTCCCGAATCAGGTCCTCAACGGCCTGCGGTGACAGCTTGTTCTGTTGTTCCCTGTAAATGGCATCGGCGACAACCCAGGCGGTATTGGTCCGTTCCCGGACGATTTCTTCGGCCCACACTTTGATCTTTGAGCGCATGTAATTAATGTGCTCCCGGGCCTGTTCGACCTGATTACGCAACTGCTGGTGCTGCTGTTCCATGTAGGTCGTGCGCATTTCCTCTACGTCCCGACGGTAACCGGAGAGGGTGTCCCAGAGCCAGATCGACCCGACAAGGCCCACCGAGAGGAGGACGCCGAGAGTCAGCAGGCTGAGGAAATACTGGGTCAGGTTTTTTTTCATGGGAGCGGTGTGGGGAATGTTTACGTTCGTAGGTCAATTATGGCATAGCTGGGTGCAATAGGCAAATTTTTAGCAGGAAAACTTTGATGGAGAGGATGCGGTAAGGTAAAACGGCAGCCCTTTCCTGCCGGCTTGGAAAAAGGTGAGATTGTATTTGACCTTTTTTGTTGCTATAACATATAATTAATATGTTGTCAGGGCAACCGTGCATCTGGTTTTTTTCTGGTTAAAAACAGTACAGGATTCTTTCCCATGATATGTCTTCCCTTCAGGTTCAGGCCGAATCGGCAGCTTTTCCTCCTCTTCCTGCTGTTCCTGCTGCTTCCGGCCACAGCGCTATGCCGGGACTGGATCTATACTGTCCAGCCCGGTGATAATGCCTGGAACCTTGGCGAAAAATTTCTCAAAACCATGCAGTACCAGCAACAGTTTATCACCTTGAATAACATCTCCGATCCTCTTCATATTGCACCCGGTACCCGTTTACGTTTTCCCCTCGCCTGGCTTAAATACGGTGCAACCATGGCCACCGTCCTCTACGTGCATGGCGACGTGGTTGTGGTGCAGGCAAAAACCGGGGTGCGGGCCACCGCGACTCCGGGAATGTTTTTGTGGGCAAAGGATGAAATTCATACCGGCGTCGGCGGCAACGTAACGCTGCAGTTTGCCGACGGGTCGAAAGTTCTGCTTCAGCAGGACTCGACCCTGGCCATTGAATCACTTATGAAATATGGCCGCACCGGAATGGCGGATTCCCGGCTTCACCTGAAAAAGGGCAAGACCGATAACAAAATCAAACCGAAAACCGGCCCGGGTTCACGTTTTGAAATCCGTACGCCTTCAGCCCTGGCCGCTGTTCGCGGCACCAGATATCGGGTTGCCGCCGACCGGGATCATATGCAGGCCGAGGTCAGCCGGGGTGAGGTGACCGTGAAAAACTCCAGGGCCCAACAGCGGGTTCCCGCCTCTTACGGAACCCTTGTCAAAAAAGCACAAAAGCCGCTGAAGCCTGTTCCACTCCTTCCTCCGCCCGATTTGTCCGCCCTGCCCAAGGTGCTGGAGGAGGCCCCGTTCATGTTGCGTTTTCCAGCGATCAAAGGCGCTGTCGCCTATCGTCTGCAGATAGCAACCGATATGAATTTTAACGTTCTTCTGGCCGACAATATTGCCGATAAACCAAGAGTCCTTGTCCCTGAACTGGCTGATGGCGAGTATGTACTTCGGCTGCGTGGAATTGATAACCAGGGGCTGGAAGGGTTAAATGCCCTGCATCGCTGTACCCTGAACGCCCGTCCCCTGCCGCCGATCCGGATTGAACCCCGGGAAGGCGCGGTCATAACCGATCCCCGCCCCGTATTTCACTGGTCTGCGCCGAAACTGGCCCGCAGTTATCTTTTTGAGCTGGCGGATAATGATCGGTTTGAACATCCGCTCATCAACCGCCGGAAATATCTGAAGACAACGCTTACGCCGGACAGTGATCTGGAGCCGGGCATCTATTACTGGCGGGTGGCAGGCCGTGATGCTTCGGGTGCACCGGGGCCCCCGGGGATGACCATGCAGTTTCGTGTTCCGGTCCCGGCCCCGGATATGGAACAGTCCGTATTCGATGATAAAGAAATGGTGTTTCGCTGGCAGGCTGTCGGCCCGGAGCAGCATTACCGGGTCCAGTTCTCAACAGATGAGTCCTTTGCAGACGTCATGACCGACAACCGGACCGATCGGGCTGAATTTAAGATGCCCTCCCTGGGGCCGGGTGACTATTACATCCGGGTGGCAACCATTGAACCGGATGGTTTCCAGGGCCCGTTCAGCACTCCGCAGCACTTTACGGTCCCTTCTCCGCCGAATCCCTGGGCCCTCCTTGTACCGCTGGGCTTTGGGCTGATTATTGTTCTGTGAAAAATGAACCCGTAATATACCGGGGACGACCGGTCTTCTTCAGCCTGTTCCTGCTTGCCGTCTGCCTGTTGCTGACCTCGAGCCAGGCTCTCAGACGCTGGGATTTTACGCTCTATGACCTGTTCTCAAGAGTGTTACAACGTCCGGCTGCAGAGGATATCATTCTTGTTGCCATTGATGAGCACAGCCTGGCCGTAGAGGGGCGCTGGCCCTGGCCGCGTCGGCTGCACGCCGAATTGA
>DRKH01000421.1 GCA_011051825.1 Desulfobulbus sp. | reverse complement strand
GGAGCACCCCATCTCTGCACGGTCAGGCCTGATTCACATAGGAATCACTATAGTTCACAGGCCTGACTGCACAGATATGGAGCACTCCTAAACAGTTACAGGTGGTGGTTGGGCTAGTTCTCTGCCCCTACCTGAATAGTTACTGTAACCGTAACTGTTCAGATGGGGTAAACGTGTACAATTTGGATGTAATGCCAGGGGCATGACATCCCGGTGAAGGTTACCGGATGGGTGTACGATTTATGCAATACCACAAACCGTAACTGTTCAAGAGTGTTCCATCTCTGTGCAGTCAGGCCGGTGAACTCTGGTTATTTCTCTGTGAATCCGGTCTGATCGTGCAGTGATGGGGTGCTTTTCAACTCCTGAACAGTTACATGACATCAACAATTCTACAGGATCGTGTTGCGGACACGAATTCCGAGGGCCTGCATTTTTATGCTCTATGCAAATCTACTCTATTTCCTGGTGGTCATTTTTGTTTTCTCCACCAATACTCCGGCAAAGGAACCTGTGCCCGGGCCCTGGACGGCACTGTTGTCCGGTGCTTTTGCCCTTTTTCTTTTTTCGCGCCTCGCTGCAAAACTTTATAGCCGGAGCCTCAATGGTTCCTCACGGCTCTATTTTTCTGCGGAAAAAAAGCTCTCCATTCTTGCCGTTGCGCTGTTTACTTTTTTTGTTTACGGGCTTGATCTGAAGTACTATCTCCATCCGCTGTCCATGGATGATCATCTGCCGGTCCTGGAAAACCTGGCCGGACTTGCAGTTTTTTTTCTCCTGCTCTCCGTGATGTGGGTTCAGGCACGCCCTGCATATCAGGTCGTTTTTCAACGAAAATATTCATCCCCGGCCTTTATCGTTACCAACATCAAGGCGAATCTGCCCATTGTTCTTCCCTTTTTGGTGCTGTCTGCGGCCTTTGATCTTCTCGGCCTGCTGCCGTGGCCACGTTTTCATGCCCTGCTGATTTCTCCCTGGGGTGACTTGCTGCTGTTTGCAGTCTTTGTCTGTTTCCTGGCCCTTTTTTTTCCTCCCCTTGTCCGTTGGCTCTGGTCGTGTAAACCCATGCCCCAGGGCCCGTTACGGCAGCGGATAGAGGCCTTCTGCCGATCACAGGGATTTTCTTCTGAAATTTTATACTGGCCTCTTTTTGAGGGTCAGGTGCTCACTGCCGGGATCATGGGGATTGTGCCCCGGTTCCGGTACCTGCTGATCACCCCGGCCCTGCTGGCAGCCCTTGATGAGCAGGAGCTGGACTCGGTGCTGGCCCATGAAATCGGTCATGTCAAAAAGATGCATCTTGTGCTTTACATTGTGCTTTTTTTCGGTTTTTCCATTTTGGCCGGGGCCCTGGCCGAGCCCTTGCCGTATCTGCTGCTGGGCAGTGAGTCCTTTTACCGGGTACTCGGCTTGCTGCATACCAGTCCCGATGCCCTGCTCGCCGTCTTAACCTCTCTGCCCCTGCTGGCGTTCATGCTGATCTATTTTCGTTTTATCTTTGGCTATTTCATCCGCAATTTCGAACGGCAGGCCGATTTGTACGTCTTCAAGGCCCAGGGGACCAGCGGCCCCCTGATCCGCTCCTTTGAAAAGATTGCCGTTTTAAGCGGTAATATCAGGGACGAAAAGAGCTGGCATCACTTTGGGATCGGGGAACGGATCGATTTTCTGGAAAAATGTGAGCAGGACCCCGGACTGATCCGTCGCCATGATCGCAAGCTCTATGTCAGCCTTGGGGTGTATTTCCTGGTGATCCTCTGCGTTGTCCTCGCAATGCAGCGCATTGACGTGCAGTCTATGGCCGCCGGTTTCGAAACCCGTTATGCCGAGGCCGTGCTTGAGCAGAAACTGCAACAGGAACCGGACAACAGTCTGTGGCTGCAGCTGCTCGGCGACCTGATGCAGAAGAAGGCGATGGAGAAAAAGGCCATTGAGGCCTATGACAAGGCCCTGGCCCTGAACCCGATGAATGCAGAGCTGAATAATAACCTGGCCTGGCTGCTGTTGACGGCCCGGGACAGGTCGGTGCGCGACCCGGTTCGGGCCCTGACCCTTGCCCGGACCGCCGCCATGCTTAAAGAGGAGGGGTTTATCCTCGATACCCTGGCCACAGCCTACTGGGCCAACGGTCTTCTTGAAGAGGCCCGGGCCACGGAAGTCAAGGCGGCGCGAATCGATCCGGAAAATAGAAAATACTACCGCAGCCAGTGGCAGAAGTTTCGCACCCGCTCCTGGGCAGCAGAACCGTAATCGCACAGCTCTCCGGGCCTGTTCTTTGGATGTCTGCGCCGGATCGGTTCAGGCCGCCTTCTGCCGCAGGCGATGGTGTCGTTGCAGGGATCCGGCAATATCCATCAGGGGCTGGTCCCGGCTGTTGAGGATGACGGCATCCAGACCCGATTCGGCCAGCAGGGGCAGCATGCGACAATGGAGGCTGGAGCGTTTTTCTGCGGACAAGCCCAGAGTACCGTTGCTCAGGCCGACAATGGTTTGTGTCCGTCCGTCCGAGAGTTCCCCGATCAGGGAGATGATCTGCAGGACAGGGTCCAGATCAGGCATGCCGCCGGTCAGGTTCCAGGCGACGGGATCGGTTCTGACGGAAAGGACCGGATCCAGGTAGAGTTGCTCCCGGGCCAGTCCGACTCGGTCCGCCTGTTCAAGGACATCAAGTGCCAGTTGCAGGCGGTGCAGGGTTTCATTGCTCTGCAGGCCCGGTTTGGTCAGCAGGACGACCAGATCGGCCTCAAAGTCGCGGGCGATGTTCATGGCCTCGGTGAGGCGGGCGGGGTCGGCAGTCACGGCATTGATTGTCGCTTTTCCCCGGTGGCAGTCCAGGGCCTGCGTCAGGCCGTCGTCGATTGCCGGAAGAAACAGGGGAATCGGCCTGTGTTGCTGGATTGTCCGGACAACCCAGGCCAGTTTTTTGTTTATGGATCTGGCCGGTCCGAGATTTATGGCCAGGGACCCGGCGCCGCCTGAAAGGTATTGTTCGGCCAGCCGGGTAAGAGCCGTTTCGTCCCGATTTTCCAGGGCCTGGCGAAAGGCGGGATTAAAGATGTGCAGGTTCTCGCCGATGGTCAGCAGGGTATCATCGTGCTGTTGTTCTTTCATGCTGCCTCCTGTGTTCCGGGCCTGAGAATAAAAAAATCCCGGATCGAATAGTGAAAAAGAATCGATCCGGGATGTCCCTGTTGTCCACGGAATCATGGCCTTCCCGGTCCGCGGGGAATTCCCTGTATGTGTTCAGGCAGGTTTTCTGACTTCCGGTTCAGTCTCCTTCCGCGCCTTCCCGTCGGCTTGGGCCTCCAGTGGCAGTCTGCGGAATTCGTCCCCGGTTACAGCGGCGGGCCCGTCCCGGATTCACACCGGGTTCCCTTTTCATCCGCCTGAGAGCGGACACCTGAAACAGTCTTGACTACAATGTACCTGCACGCTCCATTTCGGTCAAGAAAAAACCATATTTTGATGAATGAAGATTCGGCCTATACCGTATCTTGTGGGTGCAGTCGATGCTGTCCCGACAGCATCGACCCGGCAGGCAGATGGCTCAGCAACCCTCAATGGCTTTTTTCTTATCCGCTTTGACCTTGACTTTATCACCAATTTTCAGTCTGGCTGCTTTGTTACCGCAGTCAAGGGTAACCACGTGGTTCTCTATCCCCTTTACGGTGCATTTTGTCGTTGATGCCATGGCTGCGGGGACGGTAAAGGCGAAAAGGGCGATGGCTGCCAACAGGATGGATGTTTGTTTGAACATAATGTTTCTCCTTTGAAAAAATAAAAAATGTGAGGACTTCTCCTGTTTCCTGTACTTCAACTGTAGGGGAAAATCGGTTGCAGGAGAACCCGACATCGGGCGATGCCGACCTCTGATTCCGGTCCATGTCGGGTAGTCGTCCCAGTTAATTCAGTTGGTTATGTTCACGAGCTGTTTTTTGTGGTAGATGTGTTGAGAATGAATATTGTGGCTCTCAACCATTAATCTAAAGTTGAGACGAGAAGTTTTTTCGGCTCATGTGCAGAGCGGCCGTCGCCTTTTGACGGCAAAATTAATGCCTGTCATCATGTGATACCCGTCTCTGCGAAAACAGTTTAGCTCGTGTGTGCATGACTACATCTTTCCTTACCGGCAGCCGGATTATCTCTCTGAGAAAAGAGTCGCCTTTTCTCGCCCTGTTTCTGCTTTTTATCGGCCTGCGCATCTGGTACCTGCTGAGCGGAGGTGTTGCCGTTGATAGTGATGAGGCTATCGTCGGCCTGATGGGACGGCACATTCTGGCCGGGCAGCAGGTGCTTTTTTTTTTACGGGCAGGAGTACATGGGGAGTCTTGAGGCCTATGTCGCCGCGCTGTTCTTTTATCTGTTTGGGTCCTCTTCCTGGGCCCTCAAGCTGGTGCCCCTGATTTTTTCGGCCTGTTTCTTTGTGCTTTGTGTCCATCTTGCCCGAACCCTGTATGGGAGACGGGTCGGAATGCTCACCGCATTGCTTCTGGTTTTTTCTTCCCCTTTTTTTCTGGTCTGGAGCGTCAAGGCCCGGGGCGGATACATGGAAACCCTTTTTTTCGGGACCGCACTTTTCATTCTTGCCCGCAAACTCCTACTCTATGCCGATACAGACCCGGCGGGGAAGCAGGAGCGCAGCAGAGGAAGGCTTCGCCTTGCCTTGAACGGGCTTCTGCTCCTTACGGTTTTTCTTTTAGGTTTGCAGGTTGTAAACGGTGGTCTGCATCTGCAGGTTGGGGGTCTGTCCATCAGTTCCAGGGGCTATGTGCGCCCCCTGATCGCCCTTGTTTTTTTTTGGTGGGCCGGGCATATTCTGTGTGGTGGTGACCCGCTGCGCTGGTCCGGGCTTGCGACACCTTATTGGAAAACCATGGCTCTCTTCGGCTTTACAGCCGGGCTTGCCTGGTGGACGAATCCGCTGGTCTGTTTTTATCTCTTGCCCTTGATCCCGGTCCTTGGCTGGCACCTCCGGCGGACTCTTTGTTCCGGATCCGCCCAGCTGTATCTGGTGGCTACATTTGTCCTTTTGTTTTTTCTCGGCAGTCTCCCCCATTGGCTCTATGGCTATTTTGAGGGATTTTCCGGTGGCGGAGTGACCGGTCTTGCCGATATGGAGAAATGGCTGCTCCAGGGGCAGGGTTTTTTCACGGTGGCCCTGCCCAGACTGGTCGGCTGCTGGTTTGATTTTACCACTCATCCACTGGTGGCGGGATGTTCGGTTGTGGTGATGGCTGTCTATGGTTTTTCTTTGTTGTTCCTTGCCGGTCGGCTGGGTATTCGGCTGTTTTCCCGGTCCGGGTTTCGGCAACAGGAGGCAATGGAGACCGTGTTTTTCCTTTTTCTTCTCTGTTATCCCCTCCTGTTTTCCGTCAGCTCAATGGGATGGTTTATCAGCAGGCCTCGTTATCTGTTGCCGCTGTTCTCCGTCCTACCCATTGTTACAGCGGTTTTTTTTGCACAGGTTCTTGATCGTTCCCGTATTATTTTTTCGTTTCTGATGATTCCCTTTATGGTGCTGTCATTGCTCCAGATTGCAACACTCGACCTTGCCTCGTTTCAGCCCTGGGTGCATAATGTCCGGCTCCCCCTGCGATTTAGCCCTTTAATACAACGGCTGAAAGAAAAGAATATCAGATACGCATATGCCGATTACTGGATTGCCTACAGGCTTGTTTTTGAGAGCAGGGAAGAGATCATCTGCAGCGTGTACCCGAGCACGGTCAACGATCGATATCCTCCCTATACGGAGCTGGTGGGCCGGGCCAGGGCTCCGGCCTATATCATCATGCAGACCCGTTCCTCCGGGTTTGAAAAGATGCTCAAGGACATGCATATCCGTGGGTACCGGAAAGAGCGATTGTACCCCTTTGTCCTCTTTTATGATGTAGAGCGTTCCTCCGCAGTGGAGGAGGAAACTCCGGTCAACCAATAAACCAGCATGGCTGGACCCGATTTTTTGAACTTCACAGCCGCAACGAGCCATGAAAACAGCCTGAAACGGCAGTGCTCCATGGGCGATTTTCAGATAAACCTCCATGCCCGGTGGGCACAAGCACAACGAACGATGAAAATCGTTTTCATTATGGAGCACTCATTTACCCGCAGAGCGGTGTAACAAGAGCACTCTCGCAGCACCGCTCTGCGGTGCTGCGTTGCATCCAGGCGCTCCGCGCCGATTTTCAGTCCTATGTTGGGTTTCGCTGCACTCTACCCAACCTACTACTGATTCCTGTGTCCTGCCTCCTGTTTTCAGATAAACAGGCCTGTCAGAAGAAGGAGGACTCCCCCGATTAGAAGCAGCCAGTCCAGGGGGTGATAGCGAAAGATGACCAGCCCGGTCAGGGTAATCAGCAGGATGGCGATACAGGTAAAGTCGGCAATAATGAGCCAGACCGTACTGGTTTTGAACACCTTGTGCAGACTGTTGAGTCGGTTCCAGGGCTGGCGGGGCCTTTTCTTAATGGTGGTCATCTCCCCCTTCTCCGGATCAATGATAAAGGTCGTCTTGCCGTGGGAACCGTACAGAAATTCGATGGTTTTGGCATCGCGGATCCGGATAACCG
>DRKH01000420.1 GCA_011051825.1 Desulfobulbus sp. | reverse complement strand
CAGAAGAGGTCAAGGCGCTTATGGCGGTACGGGGCGGCTATGGCTGTCTGCGGATGCTGGGCTGTCTTGAGTTCTCACGCTTTCAAACACATCCGAAATGGCTGATCGGTTTTTCCGATCTTACGGCCCTGCTGGCCGCAACCTTTATGAACGCCGGATTAATCGGGCTCCATGGACCGGTTGTCTCCTCACTGGCCGCCAGCGACGCCCTGTCAAAAAAACGTTTTTTTTCTTTGCTCACCGGCTCGTTTTTACCCTATGTTCTCAAAGACAAGGTGACCGTGCTGCGATCGGGAACCGGCAGAGGCCGCATCGTTGCCGGTAACCTGACCACGATCTGTCATCTGATCGGAACCCCGTGGGAACCTGCATTAACCGGCACCATTCTGCTGCTTGAAGATACAGGAGAACCGATGTACAAAATCGATCGGATGCTCACCCAACTGGCCTGGGCCGGCCGGTTCGACAACCTGACGGGGTTGGTCCTGGGCACTTTTGATGCAGGAGACCGCGCAGTCAGGGACCAGCTTTTCCAGCACCAGCTCTTTGAAAGGGTGCTTGAGTTGACCGCGCACACCGATTTTCCGATCTGGGGGAATTTCCCTTTTGGGCATCTTTCTGAAAACCAGGCAATACCTTATGGTATGGAGGCGGCCATGGAGAGCGGAACCACTGAGTTAACCCTGTATCCGGGGTAACCGTTCACCGGGATGTAATGCCAACGGCATGACATCCCGGTGAACGGTTACTATCCGGGTACGAAATAACAGGAAAAACAGGGAATAACAGGACTATCACAAGAACATGATAAAACGGTATCTCCTCACCTTGATGGGCTTTTTCATCCTGGCCACAATATACCTCTTTACCCTTTTGCCGCTGCTCATGGTTCGCGGCGATCTGTCAAGCCAGACCTATATGAAATCGCTGACCGTCTGGGGCCTGCTGGTCCTGCTTTCCCTTGGCCCGGCCCTTTCCTTCCTGTTGAAAAAAATCTGGTTTTTCCATGGAACGGGAACCCCGGTCTCTTTACATGAATTACAGTCGACCCTGATGAAAATCAATGAGATGCATGTGCCGGTCCGGGTACGGGAAAAAGGTAAACAACTGCGGGTGGAGTGGCGCTACGACGATCCGGACTGGTGTGAGCAGATGGCGGAGAAAAAACTTTCCAGACTCTATGAACTGCGCCTTGATTTTGATGAAAACACCAGAACCGTGACCCTTTTTGATCGTTCCAGAACGGTCGATTTTGATCTCTGTCCCATCCGGGTCAAGGCCGGTTTTTTTGCAATGCCCCGGCTGGTTTTCGGCACCAGGAGGATGCGAGAATACGGACTGGAAAAGTACAGGGAGCGCAGACCTTCCGATTATCTATTTAAACCCGGCGAGATCAAGTCACCCTTGGTCGGCACCCTGCTCTCCCTGGGCTGGAATGTACAATTCGGCCTGTTTTAACTGTGCCTTCCGCAGGCTGATCGGCCTTGGAACCCCACGAATTCGGTGTATTGGTAACGCTGTTTGATAGTCAACGGGGGGGTATCCACTTCATCAGTTTTTTTTATGGACGAGGATAACAACGCCATAGGAGCGAAGGTCCTGATCCAGGATCTCGCCACCGGCAGCGCTGATAACCCGGGGCATCCGTTTAGCCATTTTGTGATCACAGAGAAAACGAAACCCCTCTCCGGGAGCCTGCTTTTCAAGACGTGCCCGCACGTCTTGTAAACCCCATCAACAGTCTTTTCGATAATCTATATCTATCCTGACCCGTTTTCTCATCCCGAAGCCCTATTTGCGTTTGCGCTTGGCGATTTTTTTCTTGCCCTTTTTCTTGAATAACCGCCGGGCCTCGGCCAGCCGTTTAGCCGCCAGTTCAATGAGCTGTTCCTGGGAACCCCGCTGTTCACCCCGGGCAGTGGGCTGCCGCTGGATATAACTGCCGTCCGGCTGCATTTCCCAGGCACTACGCCGGTCTTTGAGCTGGATATCAAGAATTTTACGGAGTTCGGCCTGTAAGATTTTAGGCTCGACCGGGGCCATGACCTCCACCCGTTCCTCAAGGTTTCGCTTCATTATGTCTGCTGAACCGATATAGTATTCCTCGTTGCCGTTATTTCTGAAATAATAGATTCGACTGTGTTCGAGAAAACGGCCGACAATGGAAATAACGCATATGTTTTCAGACAGTCCTTCGATGCCGGGGCGGAGCCTGCAGGTGTCACGAACCAGGAGATCAACATGGACCCCGGCCTGGGAAGCCTTATACAGGGCCCGGGTGATGTCCTTGTCTTCGAGGGCATTGGTTTTGAACTGGATCAAGCCGTTCTTTTCTTTCTTATGATGCTCAATCTCGTGGTCAATTCTGTTGAGAAGTCCTTTTTTGAGGATCTTTGGTGAGGGCAGCAATTTTTTGTATTTCCTGGCCGGGGCATAGCCCATGGTCAGGTAGTTAAACAGTTCGGTCAGGTCCTCACCAATGTCTGGATCACAAGTCAACAGGCCAAGGTCACTGTACATACGGGCCGTACCGGAGTGATAGTTGCCGGTTCCGATATGGGCATACCGCTTGAGACCGTTGTAATCCCGTCGGACAACAAAAACCACCTTGGAATGGGTTTTAAGCCCGACAACCCCATAGGTCACATGGACCCCGGCCTGCTCCAGGTAGCCGGCCCAGTGAATATTGGCCGATTCGTCAAAACGGGCCTTGAGTTCGACGACCACGGCAACCTGTTTGCCGTTCTGAGCGGCATCAAGCAGGTATTGAATGACACGCGAATCAGATGAGGTCCGGTACAGGGTCATCTTGATGGCAAGCACCTTGGGATCGACACTGGCTTCCCGTAGAAAACGTTCAACCGAGGATTCAAAGGATTCGTATGGATGCTGCAGGAAAATAGCACCCTCTTCCCGGATAACATGAAAAATATTGGGAGAGTCTCCTGCCAGTCGATGATGATCCAGGGGCTGATGCGGCGGGTAATGGAGCTCGGGCCGGTCAATGGAGGCAATTTCAAACAGATCTCGCTTACCCATGATGCCGTCAACGGAAAAAACATCCTTGTCCTTATCGATGCCAAGCTCTGCGGCCAGCATTCCACGATGGTTCGGGGTCATACAGGTGCCGACTTCGAGTCGCACTATTTCAGCAAATTTTCGGTCCCGCAAAGCTGATTCAATCATGGCCAGCAGGTCGTTTGCCTGATCCAGGGTCTTCTCGGTGATGGCGTTGCGGGTGACCCGGAACAGTTCACAGCTCTCAATGATCATATCGGGGAAGACAGCAGGCAGATTATTGGCAATGACGTCTTCAAAGCGTACATACAGGTGTCTTTTGCCTACCCGGATAAAACGCGGAATCCCTATACCGGTGGGCACCTTGATCCGGTTAAGAAAGATATGATCATCCTCCTTGAACCGGGTGGCAACCAGCAGGTTTAAGGAGAGATTGGAGATAAAGGGGAACGGATGGGCCGGGTCCATGCCCTGGGGAGTAAGCAGCGGATAGATGTTTTCAAGGAAATACCCGTCAACTTCCTGCTTCTGCGTCTTGGTCAACTGCAGATAGTTGACCAGACGGATACCCTTCTTGGTAAGTTGCTCGAACAGTTGTCCTTCAAGTTTCTGCTGCTGCTCCAGCAGGTCACGGACGACCTCATAACACTCGGTAATCTGCTGGCCGGGAGTTCGGCCGTCAACGGTGAGTTTCCGTAAACCGGCACCGACCTGCTGTTTGAGGCCGCCGATTCGTTTCATAAAGAATTCATCAAGGTTGGAGCCGACAATGGCAAGAAACATGATGCGTTCAAGAAGCGGCGTTCGATCATCCTGACCCTCATGTAGAACCCTGCGGTTGAACTCAAGCCAGGTCAGCTCACGGTTGAGATACCATTCAGGTGAGGTCAGGTCAAAGCGACGGCTCTTTTTTTCCGGTGCCTGCTGTTGTTCGGCCATGCTGTTACTCCATAAAAAAAATCTGTTTTGTAACTGTTCAGGAGCACCCCACGGAGTCTGCGCTCGAAGTCTGCGCTTATCTACCTCTCTGCACGGTCAGGCCTGATTCACATAGGAATCACTATAGTTCACAGGCCTGACTGCACAGATATGGAGCACTCCTGAACAGTT
>DRKH01000419.1 GCA_011051825.1 Desulfobulbus sp. | reverse complement strand
GGCAGCCGTTGCCCTTGCCTGCAAAGACGATCAAGCAGAGGGCCGATATCCCAGTTATAGACCGGGATTAAAATAGAGAGGAAAACAGGGGACGACATCTCAACCACTCAGGGTTTATGTTTTTTAACCAGAGCCAGCCTGCTCCGATAGAAACGAATAACGCTGTTCAAACCAAGTTGTTCCAGCCCAATCCGCAGCCCGCGTTTGGCAATTAAAAAAAGGAAATAGCTGCGACCGGCAAAAAAAGAGTTGCCAAGCAGGGCAACTCGTGCCCGATGGGTTTCCTGGAGCGCATCCTTCCAGTTTGCCTCGGAAACGCCTTCATGCTGCATATTGGCAAGCACTGCTGTTAATGACATAAATCGCACACCCTGCCTTTTCAGGCGCAGCAGGAGCTCATAATCCATGGCAAATTTATATTCCATCGAGTAGAGGCCAAATCGGTGATACAGTTCCGCACGGATAAAACAGGTTGGATGGGTAATGGTCATCTCACGCTCAAGCAACCGCGGCACCGAACCACAGCAATACTCACGGCTCGCCCCTCTCCAGAACTGCAGAGCACCGCAGACGACGCCGACATCCTGATTTGCCGAAAAGGCAGCGACCACCCGCGGCACGGCATCAGCCTCATACCAGTCTCCACAGTTAATCAGACCGATGATGTCTCCATGGGCAGCCAGGATCCCCTTGTTAAAGGCGTCACTGATCCCTTCATCCGACTCGCTCTGCCAGTAGTCTATCCGGTCATCATACTGACGGAGAATTGAAATGGTCGCATCCTTTGAGTTCCCATCAATGACAATATACTCCAGGGAAGTGTAACTCTGCTGCAGGACGCTTTCAAGGGTCTTGCGGATGTGGGCCTCACCATTGCGGACAATGGTGACAATGGAGACCAGCGGGCTATCGGCCGTGCCCTGTTTTTTCATTCCGCGCAGACGCAGGCCGCCGGTCAGCCGGTTTTTCTGTCTTGGTTCAGAAGCAGTCGTTTCCATGGAAGTCTAGATCAGGCGGCGGTACAATTCAGCCGTTTGAGCCACACACAAATCCCAGGAAAACATCTTTTCCCGCTCATGGCCGCGTTGCCGCAGGGAGTGGGCCATGTCCTGCGATTGTACTATGGATTCAAGGACACTCGCCACCTCCTCTTCGTTCAAGGGATCAAAATAGAGCGCGGCATCTCCTGCTATTTCAGGCATGGATCCGGCATTGCTGCAGGCAACCGGGCACCCGCAGTGCATGGCCTCAAGCAGGGGCAAACCAAAGCCTTCGTACAGGGACGGATAGACAAACAGAGCTGCATTGGCATACAGGGCTGCAAGCAGGGAATCATCCGCCTGCAGGTGTCGTACCTGCTCCGGCACCTTCAGTTCACGAAAAAGACGTTCCTCCTCAACAGTAAAATCGCCCCCTCCCACACACAAGACGTTAAACCCGGATCGCAATATCTGTGAACGACCAAAGGCGGTTATAAATCTCTGAAAATTTTTCACCCCGCCTCTTAAGCCCACATAGAGCAGGTACGGTCGATCTGTGGGGTCAAAATCCGCTCTTTCATCAACCGTGTCAAAGGATGGAGCAAGAGGAATAACCGTGATCTTCTCAGGGGAAACTCCCAGATACTCCATCAAATCATCACGGGTACTCTTTGAAATGGCAATGACATGATCCGCCCGGGCAACCGCTTGTTTTTTAAGCGCAGGTATCTTCAGATCAACACCGTGAAATTGATCTGGAAAACGTTCATGGATCATATCGTACACCGTGAGAATACGGGGTGCGCGAACCGGTTGCGAGATGTTTGAATAATAGGTTTCGTGGAAGATATCAGGCAGCTGTTTTTTAAGAAAACCGCGACCGCTGACACGATTGACCCAGGGCAGCACATGATGTTTGCCCGGAAAGGAAGCCACCTTTCGACCGATGGTATGCACCGGACTGTTTGCAAGGTAACTATTGATATGAACCGGGGCCAGGACCGTTGTCCTGATGTCAGTGGAATAGTCCGGGAGCCTGCGGGCAAGTTCTACAAAATACCTGGAAATTCCACCTAGTTCCTGCAGGGAAAAAATCTGATAGTCATAGAGTACATGCATAAAATAAACCGGTATTACTCACGTCCTTCCCATGCCTTCCTGTAGCCGTCCGCCGTCTGCCTGGCACAACGACGCCAGGAAAAACGGCCGGCTCTTTCAAGCCCTTTCCGGACCAGACGCCTGCGAAGTTCGCGGTTTTCAAGCAGGGACAGCATGGCCTGACATATCTCTTCTTTATCCAGTGGATCGACCAGAATTCCGGCATCGCCAACGACCTCCGGCAAAGAGCTGGTCTTTGAGGTAATGACCGGCAGGCCGCATTGCATGGCCTCCAGCGGCGGGAGACCAAACCCCTCATAAAGCGATGGATACAGAAAGGCCTCAGCCCCGGAATAGAGGGCGCTGAGGTGTTCATCGGCAACAAAGCCGGTGAACAGCACCCGGTCGCGCAAAAGCGGATCATTCTCTATATCCTCGCACACTTCCCGCACTTTCCAGCCACGGGTGCCGACCAGAACAAAGGAGAGATCATCATACCCCGGCTCCTGCAAAATTTCCCGAAAACTCTGCAGGGACAGGGCAAGATTTTTTCTCTTTTCCACCGTGGCCAGGGTAAGAAAGTATCGGCCTGCCGGAATATGAAACTGCTCTTTTACCTCGGCAATCCGCTCGACATCACGCACAGGAGCGTACAGAGCCGGTGAGGCGGCAAGGGGTGTAACAAAGACCCGCTGCGGATCCATCTTAAAGTAGGAACAGATGTCGTTTTTACTGCACTCCGAAATGGTGAATATAAAATCATTTTCCGGAGAAAACGACTCGACAATCGGCCGGAATTCATCGGCAAACCCATCGGCAAAATATTCAGGATGAATAAGGGGAATGATATCGTAGATCGTCAGCACCCGGACCGGGGATCGCCCTGAACGGAAACGGGGTAGAGCGGAATAGTGGGAATGAAACAGATCCGCCCGGGTCCCGATTCTGCCGGTCAGCGACATCCGGTAGAGTTTAGAGAGGATTTTTGCGGTGATCCCCTCCTGGACGGCTTGACGATCACATCCGGCAAGGGCGGTCAGCCGCCGCTCAAACCCGTTTCGCGGGAAAGCTCCGGCGGCATAACCATGCTCGGCAAAATACTGGTCAGTGAGCTGATTGACCTGCAATGAGGAAAGAGAGGTGTAGGAAAGATCAAGATCTTCCATGGCCAGCAGCTCAAGGGAGAGGCTGCTGATAACCCTGTAAATACCGGTCCTGGCGGTTTCAAAAAGCTGCGCCAGACCAATTACTCCCACATCAATGACTATCTTCATACGCAATAGTTCACCAGAGTATCCGAAACCGGCTATAATATTCTGGTACTGTAAAAGTTTACCCGATATGCGCAGACTTCGGTGCTCTATATGCGTTCAAGCAGGCCGACGAACTATAGCCCGTCTATGCAGGGAGACCTGATCGGACGAAAATGGGGCGCTGGCGAACTCTTACCGTCATAGAACAGAATTCTGCAGAAGATGCAGCCGTTGGGGCGGCTTATTGCAACCGGACGTTGAACGGCATACAGGAGAAAACGGATCAGCCTTTAAGAAAACCCTCAAAATAAGGAATGGTCTTTTTCAGCCCTTCTTCCAGCCGGATACCCGGTTCCCAGCCAAGCTTCTCCCTGGCCAGGGTGATATCGGGCCGACGCTGGATGGGATCGTCACTGGGCAGAGGTTTATACTCCAGCTTGGAGGAAGAACCGATAAGATCAATGATCTTTTCCGCAAGTTCCTTAATGGTAAACTCGCCGGGGTTACCGGTATTCATTGGCCCGGTAAAATCATCGTCACTGGCCATAAAACGAACAAAAACCTCTATCAGGTCGTCGACATAACAAAAAGAACGGGACTGGGCGCCATCGCCGTAGATGGTAATGGGCTGGTTCTGCAGCGCCTGCATGATAAAATTTGAAACCACCCGGCCGTCGTTGGGGTGCATTTTAGGGCCGTAGGTGTTGAAAATCCGGGCGACCTTGATCCGCAGCTTGTGTTGACGCCGGTAATCAAAGAAAAGGGTCTCGGCACAGCGTTTTCCCTCATCATAGCAGGAACGGAAGCCGATCGGGTTGACATGGCCCCAGTAATCTTCGGTCTGGGGATGAATCTGAGGATCCCCGTAGACCTCGCTGGTTGAGGCCTGGAAAATCTTGGCATTGACCCGCTTGGCAAGTCCGAGCATGTTAATCGCGCCATGAACGCTGGTCTTTGTGGTCTGGACCGGATCGTGCTGATAATGGATCGGGGAAGCAGGACAGGCCAGATTGTAGATCTCGTCCACTTCAACATACAGGGGAAAAGTCACATCATGGCGCATGAGTTCAAAATGCGGATTATCCAGCAGATGCAGGACATTATCCTTGGTTCCGGTAAAGAAATTATCCACACAGAGGACATCGTTTCCGTCTTTAAGCAATCGTTCACAGAGGTGAGAACCGAGGAACCCGGTGCCTCCGGTAACCAACACCTGTTTTCGTGTTTGAGATTTCATATTTTTCCAGAAATGTATAAAGAAAAATGCACCACCGATGATAACTCATCATTTTTCAGGTCACAGCCGCAACAAACCATGAAAATAGCCCGAATCGACAGTGCTTCCCAGGCGATTTTCGGATAAAGTTGCTTGATGAGTGTTTACTTAGGCGAACGGGATACAGTTGTCAAGGAAGACTTGCAAATCCCCTTGCCCGAGCGTCATATTGCAGTTTTAATGGTCTTGAACGATCTCCCTGTTTTACAGAATCGGCAAAACAGTGTATTACCATTGCCCTGGAGCTGCCCGAAAAAGTTGCTTTTGTGCAACCCGAGACCAAGCCGAAATCCATGGGAAAAATTTCTCTTTTTTTTACAGCTTTCAGTCGTTGGAGAACAGGAAAATGGTTGCTTTTGAGCGCATCCCTGTTGTTGCTCTTCTGCCTGTTCGCCCCCGATATAATTCTTCACCACATTATTTCACCACGCGCTGATTTCAGCCGCAACGGATGGTGGATGCACTTTTATGCCCCTGCCCGCCCCCTGAATGTCACTCAATATGAGGTTTTCCTGCCTGCCGGTGAGATTGTTGCGCTTAATCCGGATTTTAAACAAGCGCGGGGCTATCTGCTCTGGGAGGTCCCGGTTACCGGCCCTTATTGTTTTAAACTCGAAACCAATGATTACGGCGTCCTTTCGGTTGATGGAAAAAAAATTGCTTCAATGACTCCCAATCACCCCGGAAAACAGCGAGTCGACGCCTGGGCTCAGCTGACAAAGGGTCTTCATCTCTTTGAAATCCGCATGCGCAAGGAGACCGGCGGCGGAGGTTTTTCCGTCGGCTTCATGACGCCCCCCATGATGAACAGCAGGATTCTGGAGGGATCGGACACGGCTGTTCCCGTACTCGGCAGTCTCGACTTCTGGTGGCAGATTATGCTCATTGCCAGGTATGGACTGATTCCGGCCTGGGTCTTTGCATCCTTCTGCACCCTCAGCCTTGTCCTCCCCCTGACCCTGCAAAATCGTCCGGTTTCGGTGCTGGCAACCATAGCCGTTGCCCTGGCCCCGGCTCTTTTCATCCCGGTCTCCGTCCAACGGGAACCCTATATCGGAAAAATGGTCCAGCAGGAACTGGAAGCGGAAAAACCGGACTTTGTCTTTATCGGCAACTCCATGCTCTGGAGCCGGATAGATGATGAGTATCTGGGCCGGCTCCTGGGCGGGGAAAAAGTGCATTCCATTGTCAACTTCGGTGGCCTGTCCGCCGTCCATTACCTGGCCTTTAAATATCTTCTTTACCCTGCAGACATTCATCCGAAGCGGGTTTTTATTTTTTTCCGGGGCAATCAGTTCATCCTCCCCCGAGCACGAACCAACGACCCTTTTGTGGAGAAAATAATTCAGCGGCTGACCCCTGCTCCGGACCCGCTCTTCGAACAGATTGTCCATGGCAATACCCGCTCAATGATGGAGGCGGTCTATGACAGGCTGCTTGCCCTTTTTCCGATTGCCACCGCCCAGGCACAGATTCACAAAAAGAT
>DRKH01000418.1 GCA_011051825.1 Desulfobulbus sp. | reverse complement strand
CTGCATACACTCCGGGGATGTTTGTCTCCTGTTTCCGATTGGTGTTGATGTATTTGAAATGCTTGGTGTCCAGGGCAACACCGATCTGGGTCGCAAGCTCCAGGGCTCCCTTGGAGCCGAGTTCAATAAAAATGCCGTCAACATCAAGAGATGAATCATTTTCAAGGGAGATGGAAGAAACGGCATGTTCTCCATGGATTTCCTTGACCCAGGTGGATTCCACAACTTCCACTGCACTCTGTTGCAGCCGCGCCATGAGCTCGTCTGAAACTTTGAGTTTTTTGGCGACAAGATAGACCTTGTCGGCATAGCCGAGCAGAGTGAGGGCCCCATCGACAGCGGCGCTTCTGTTACCGGCGACCACAACGGTTGCGCCCCGGTAAAAGTTTGCGTCGCAGTCAACGCAGTAACTGACCCCCTGACCGGTCAGCTCTTTTTCCCCGGGCACGCTGAGCTTCTTTTTGGAAACGCCCATGCTGAATATAATGGATCGACAGGTGATGTTTCTGCCGCTCTCAAGTTCAAGCTCGAACAGCTGGTCTTGTTGTTCTATTTTAAGAATATCCTCGCGGAGTATTTCGGCTCCAAAGTTGAGCACCTGTGAAATTCCGGCTTCCAGCAGGTCTTTACCGGGTGTGACTCCGGCAACACAGGCATAATTTTCGATATGGGCATTATAGAGGGCGCTGTTTTCAATCCGTCCAAGCATGAGAACGCTTGTTTTTTTTCGGGCTGCATGTATTGCTGCCTGGATACCGGCTGGTCCGGCCCCGACGATAACAACGTCAATAATGGATTCAGACATGAACTTTCCTCCTGACACGAAGTAAATATTGAGTTAAAGGCCTGGCAAAGGCCAGACTCCGAATAGTCGTATGTAGAGGAGATATTTTTACACTATCCATAGAACAAGGTCGACAGAATATTTATTCTAAGCTATAATTATACCCTTAAGGTTTTGAGTACTGCAGACCTTGGATGTTTGAAAGTAAATTGATTGATTTCATACGGTTATATGCGTCAGTCGGCCTTGGTTCCGGTTCCCGCTGATGGGGAGGGGTATTTTTGAACTCTTGTTTACCCGCAGTCTTGTAAACTCGCTTGCCTGATCCGGATGGCAGGGTGGGCGCTGCCCGCCTGCTCAAGGAAGAATTTTCATCGTTTATTGAGGCTAAGGCGTTAAAAATCGGTCCAGCCTCTGGTTTAGCTGAAATGGAAAAAGAAAAGCCCGGCATTGTTTTTGCAAATGAAGCGGAGATGGGCCTGCAGTGTCCCTTGTGCGATTCTCCGGCTGATCTGACCGGACGCTGACACAACGCAAAAGTTGTCTGCCGGGGTTGTGGACAGGAATTTCCGATTGCCGACTTTGAAGATCAGATTGAGGCATGGAAAGACATGGTCTGTCTGCAGTGCAGTCAACAGACGGCAAAAAAAACATAACAACATATTCATCCTGTTTTTCATTAAGAACTTTTTCAGTAAGAAAAAAAATTATGTCAATTTTTTCAATGATGGCCGGGGCCGGACTCATGGTCAAGCTGGTCATGTTCACCCTGCTGGTTTTCTCTGTTGTCTCCTGGGCTATTATCATTATCAAGCAGGTCATATTCAAGCGGGCCGACAGGGCCTCGGATGACTTCCTTGAACTATTCTGGTCCAGCAAGAACTTAAACGAGGCCTACGAGTCGGCCCGGGAGTACACCCTGAGTCCTGAAGCCGCAGTCTTTGTCTCCGGCTTTAATGAGCTGAAAAAAATCAGCAGTGCCCGGACAAGCCAGGGCGGCAGTGAAACCCTGGAGATGCAATTGGCCACCATGGAAAACTTGAAGAGGGCTGTACGAAAAGCACAGCTCATCGAGAGTGAACGGTTCGGGCGCTCTCTTCCTTTTCTGGCAACCACCGGCAGTGCCACCCCCTTTATCGGCTTATTCGGGACGGTCTGGGGGATCATGACATCGTTTCAGGATATCGGTGTACGCGGTTCAGCCTCCCTGGCTGTTGTTGCTCCAGGTATATCCGAAGCCCTGATTGCCACGGCCGCCGGTCTTGCCGTCGCTATTCCGGCTGTTATTTTCTATAATTTCTATTCGAATAAACAGGTCGATGTTGAAACGGAGGTGGAAAATTTTTCCACTGATTTCCTCAATCTTATCGAACGGGATATTCTGGCGCGTCGCTGAGTTGTCTCCGATTGCAGACCTTTGATTCCTGACTGTTCGATTGATACTTTATTCTGAAATGTACTGATTATGGGCCCCATTGGCGGTAGAGGAAATAAACGACTGGTTGCCGAGATCAATGTAACGCCGCTGGTGGACGTTATGCTGGTCCTGTTGATTATCTTTATGGTGACAGCTCCGATGATGACCCAGGGGCTGGAAGTGGATCTGCCGAAGACCACGGCAAAATCCCTGCGCCAGCACGAAACGCCTCTGGTTGTGACCGTCAATGCCAAGGGAGAGATTTATCTTGGTAAAATAATGATAAATTCGTCCCTTCTTCGTCAGCAGCTGAGCAGACTGCCCGAAGAGAAAAAACAGCAGCCGCTGTATCTCAGGGCAGACAAAAATGTCCCCTATGGCCTGGTCGTAACCGTTATGGCTGATATCAAAAGGGCAGGTTTTGAAAAACTGGGTATGATTACCACGCCGCCGGAAGAGCGAAAATAGCCGGATATCATGTTGGACGGAATTCCATTTTCTGAAAAAGAATTTTATCAGCAACAGGATGAGCATGACCGACGGTGGGGGAGGGCGATTAATTTCGCAATCATCCTTCATGCGGCAATCTTTTTGGGGGCATTGTATCTGCCCGATCTGTTCGATAAAAAGCCGTTGCCGGATGAGGTTATGACCATTGATCTGGTGTCGTTGCCTGAACCTTCCGAGGCCATAACTCCACCGACACCCTCTGCCCCGGAGCAGAAAATCGCACCAAAACCGAAACCGGTTCAACCGGCTCCGGAACCGGAAAAGGCCGTGCCTGTTGAACCGGTTCGGGCGACTCCGGAACCGGTCCCGGCACCGGTGGCGCAGACCAGGCCTATATCCGTACGCCCCCTCAAGCGTAAAATTAGAAAGGCCAGGGATACCCGGTTGGTTGAGGAAAAACAGCGCCAACAGCAGGCGGAAAAACTCAAGCGTCAGAAACTCAAACGAAAACGGGCAATTGCCCGGGCAAGGGCTTTGGAAAAACAGGCGGAAGATGAGGCCCGCAGGGCACGGACGGAGCTGGCCGCGGTCATCCGCCAGAGCCAGGCGGTTGCCTCCGCACCTCATCGCACCTCTACGAGTTCATCGGGCAGTACACAGGTCAAGTCCGCTCTTGAACAACAGTATCAGGCGAACCTGGGTATGCATGTCCAGGAATTATGGATTTTGCCGGAAATTAAAAAATGGCCATCCTCTCTGGAGACGATTGTCGAGTTTACGGTTCTGCGTGATGGTCGTCTGGTCAATGTCCGGATTGCCAAGGGGTCCGGAGATGCATTTTTTGATCGTTTTGCCCGGGAGACCGTAAAAAAGGCAGCGCCCATGCCGCCCTTTCCTGCCGCTCTCAGGGAAAATCGAATGGATCTTGGCCTGCGGTTACGTCCGGCCGGGATACAGCATTAAGGGATCTGGTGAGAGCTGCATCCTCCCAGGCACCTGACAGAAGGGCACGGCTTTTTTTGTAACTGTTCAGGTAGGGGCAGAGAACTAGCCCTACCACCACCTGTAACTGTTCAGGAGTGCTCCATATCTGTGCAGTCAGGCCTGTGAACTATAGTGATTCCTATGTGAATCAGGCCTGACCGTGCAGAGAGGTAGATAAGCGCAGACTT